>NZ_AKJR01000190.1:0-10180 GCF_000282235.1 Pseudomonas sp. GM24
CGCGATAGCGGTGTGTCAGCCCCGTAACAGTTAGCTGACAAACCGCCATCGCGAGCAGGCTCACTCCTACAGGGGAATTTTTGTAATCCGATAACAAGAGGCAAACAATGTCCGACATCCTCTGGCAACCCAATGCCAACCGTATCGCCCAATCGCGCATGGACACCTTCCGCCGTGCCGTGAACCAACGGCACTCGCTGAAACTCGACGACTACCCTGCCCTGCACCAATGGAGCGTCGAGCAGCGCGCTGCGTTCTGGCAGGCGATTGTCGATTTCTTCGATATCCGCTTCCACACTCAGCCCGATGCGGTGCTGCGCGAAGGCCCAAACATGCCCGACGCCGATTGGTTTCCCGGCGCCACGCTGAACTTCGCCGAACACCTGCTGCGCCGGCGTGACGATGCAGTGGCGGTGATCAGCGTGGCGGAGAACGGTCAGCGCGAGCAATTGACCTGGGCCGAACTCGCCGAGCATGTCGCCGGATTTCAGGCCAGTTTGCAGGCCGCCGGCGTCGGTATCGGTGATCGTGTCGCCGCGTGCATGCCGAATACCTGGCAGACGCTAGTGGCGATGCTGGCCACCACCTGCCTCGGCGCGATCTGGTCGTGCTCCTCGCCGGATTTCGGCACCCACGGCGTGATTGATCGTTTCGGCCAGGTCGAACCCAAGGTGCTGCTCACCTGCGCCGGTTATCGCTATGCCGGCAAAACCATCGACCAGACTGACAAGATCAACGGAATACTCGAGCAACTGCCAACGTTAAGGCAGTTGATCATCGTGCCTTATGCCCAGCCGCACGTCCACGTCGAGACTTACCGGACTCACGCCGAAGTGACCTTGTGGGATGACTTCTATCAAGCCGGCGGCGAAGCGGATTTTGTCCCGGTGCCGTTCAGTCATCCGCTGTACGTGTTGTATTCCAGCGGCACCACTGGCGTGCCGAAATGCATCGTCCACAGCACCGGCGGCGTACTGCTGCAACACGTCAAGGAACACGGCCTGCATTGCGATCTCGGCCCGGGCGATCGACTTTTCTACTACACCACCTGCGGCTGGATGATGTGGAACTGGCTGGTTTCGGCGCTCGCGGTCGGCAGCGCCGTGGTGCTCTACGACGGCTCGCCGTTTCACCCGGACAACCAGCGTTTGCTCGATTTGATCGACGACGAACGCATCAGCGTGTTCGGCACCAGCCCCAAGTTCCTCGCCACCCTGGAAAGCAGCGGTGCGAAACCCCGTGAAAGTCATGACCTCGGTAGCCTGAAGACGCTGCTGTGCACCGGATCGGCGTTATCGCCGCAAAGCTACGATTTCGTCTATCGCGACTTCAAACCGGATGTGTGCCTGGCGTCGATGTCAGGCGGCACCGATATCGTTTCGTGCTTCGTCAACGCCAATCCACTGTCCTCGGTGCGGCGCGGCGAGATCATGGGCAAGAGCCTGGGCATGGCGGTGGAAGTCTGGAATGACGCCGGCCAACCGGTGATTGGCGAAAAAGGCGAACTGGTCTGCATCCGGCACTTTCCGGCCATGCCGATCGGTCTGTGGAATGACCCCGACGGAACGAAACTGCGGCAATCGTATTTCAGCCTCTTTCCGGGCGTCTGGGCACAAGGCGATTACGCCGAGCAACGGCCGCACGGCGGGATGCTGATCCATGGCCGCTCCGACGCCGTGCTCAATCCGGGAGGCGTGCGCATTGGCACGGCAGAGATTTATCGCCAGGTCGAGAAAGTCGCCGAAGTGCTGGACAGCGTCGCCATCGGTCAGCAGTGGCAGGATGATGTGCGGGTTGTGCTGTTTGTCAGGTTGCGTGAAGGGTTAGCGCTGGATGAGGCGCTGGAACAACGCATCCGCCAGGTGATCCGCGCCAATACCACCCCAAGGCACGTGCCGGCGAAGATCGTTGCGGTGACGGACATTCCGCGCACCATCAGCGGCAAGATTGTCGAACTGGCCGTACGTGAAGTGGTGCATGGACGGCCAGTGAAGAACACCGATGCGCTGGCCAATCCCGAAGCGCTGGAGCAGTTTCGGGATCGGCCGGAGCTGGAGATCTAGTACAACAGATTTGCGCCAGATGACTACACCGGTCTGACCCAGCCATCTGCCAGGGGCGGATCAGTCAGATCGTGTGGAGATGTGGCGTTCAGTTTGATCAATACAGGTCCGATAATCGTGCCCTCGACATTGTTGTCAACGGCTGCGCGAAGTACTCGCAGATTGCTTTCAAACGTCACTTTATCGGTGCTCATCTGGCTGAGGAGCGAGGTGAGCACTGCCAGAGAATCGGCGTTTTCAAAGGCTTTGGTACTTGGGTGAAAGACGTTGCTGGCATCTGCAACCGCCAGTCGCCCCAAGGCAAGATTAAGCAGTGCAGCCACGTCCAGTTGTTGCCCACCCTTGGTAACGCCATCGACATCCAGGGCATAACCGACATCATTGTTCTGTACGACCCCATGAAATAACTCGTGAATCACATCATCCGCTACTACGTCGTGGTTCATGCCCTTATCGATGAACTGTCGATTGATATTGGGTGTATTGATCTGGATGAACGGAATCGGACTCTGCCCACCGGCGCGCTTCCATTGCTGGTAGGCCTGCACATCAAACTCAGCGACGTCGTTCGTCTCCTTGAGCGGATCGAGAAAGAAGTTGCTCATGGAAACGCCGGCAAAATCCGCCCTGACCAACCGCAGATAATCCAACACACGATTCGCCGCATCGCTGGAGGTCTGGCCCATCAATATTTTTATCAGCGCATCGCGCTCAGCCCGGTAGTCATGGCTGGTCAACACACCGATTGCACTTTCTATTTTTGCCCGTGCCCGGGGCAAGCTTTGCTCGACGAACAGTCGTGTATAACTGACGGGCAAGGTGTGATTGGCACGCGGCAACCGAAGTGACGCAGTAAAGTTGAAATGACCCAGAGCCGGCCCCCAGGGCTTGCCCAAACTATCCAGTGCATACCACTTGTAGTTATTGCGCGCCGCCAGCACCGTGAGCGTGTCCGAAGCTGAAGCATTCGGCCGCCAGGTACCATGCGCTATTGAAGCATTATCCGCTGAGCGGATCAGGTGCTTGCCTTTATTACCGCCGTGCAACGTGGTCAATTGAGATTTGGCCAGTCCCAACAGTTCCAGCGTAGGCTTGCTGAATCGCAGTAATCCCTTGTGAACGAGTTTGCCGACGCCGTACACCGCCGTGGGTACTCCATCCACCGGATTGAAAGCCGATACGGAGGTTGCCACCACTAGTTTGGTCACGCGCGCGGCTTTGCCGGCCGCAGAGATTGCCTTGGCGGAAATGCTCAAGGCTTTGACACCGGCGCCATAGAATGCGCCGCCCAAAGCAATGGCATCCATGAGGCAACCGTAGATCCCGTCTACGACTCGATTGTGCTCACCCGTTGATATGTCCTCGATACATTTTTTGAAAGGCACGGCCAGATCAACGAAGTAAGTGGCGATTTTCTCGCCTTTGGCCCGCTCTGCTTCGAGTTCCGTTGGCTCGGTGGCCGCCGCTACCAGTTCTTCAAACTTGATGACAGGATGATGATTGATGATGAAGTCGGCCAGGCGCACAAGTTGTGGATTGCTGAAGTTCTTGTAAACACTCTTGTCCAGCTGGATCGGATTGGCAGCAGCGCTCAGCACGCCCAGTTTTTCAGCGATGGCCTGACCAGATCCTGAACTGAAGTCTGGAGAATCGCCATGTAAGTACTTGGAGAAATCAATATTGAAAGACGTTTTAGCGACGGGCTCGTCTTGTTTCTTCAGATCACCCTTAAAATCCAGTCTGGCGGGTTTCTGGAACAAGCCTCTGCTGACCAGTTCATTACCAAGCTGATTATTCTTTACCAGTTCGCCCCGCAACGTAAACAGCTCATAGGCAGTCAGCTCCGCACCATTTGACACGCACATCAATAGTCCGAAACGCCCGGTGGCAGCATCCTTGCCTTGGCGTGTTTCATAGTCCACCTCAAAGGTAAAAGGTCCGGCGGCTCGAAACGACGAAGTCTCAATCGCACGGTCGCGGAAGGTAAAGAAGGTGACAGTGCCTGTCAGAAAGGCCTGCAGATCCCTATGAGGCATGTTGGAAAGCGCCAGTTTCACCGTGGCAACCAACGAGCGATTGAGGTTTTCCAGATAGACCCGCAACTGGCGATGAAACTCTTGGTCATTCGGGCGCAGGCGACGTAGCCGTGGAAATTCTTCGTGGATACCCGCAACCGAAGGGTCATGACGTTTGGGCCGTTCGTAGTTGGTTACACCAGCATGCAAGGAAGGAATATTGGAGTAGACGTTATCCGGGAAGATTTCCGGCCGATCCCAAGCCCCTCCAGACAGATCGCCGGACATATGCAAATCGATCATGCAGGCGGCCGTCGGAGACGCGCCGAGGCCCGGATGCTGGTGAAGTACTTTTTCTTCCAGAAAGTCACACAACGGCGCGGCATCTTCCAGCGCTTCTTTTGCGATCAGACGTCTGTCCGGCAGCCGCCCGAAGCGCGAAACGAAGTTGTCTGCATACTCCTGGAATGCAGACAGCGCACGCTCTGTGGTGGCCTTTTCCTTATTCGCCAATTCAGACGACGTCACCACATCATTGATCAATGCCCAGTCGATCATCGGGCCGATCATTGCCATATCACGCAGGTGTATCTGCGCCTCACCCAGTGGCTCCAGTTCGCCATAGGCGACTATTTGCGCATAGCTCATCACCCGCGCAGCGCCCTTTCTCACAGACTCGGCCAAGACGACGGCGCGGCAATAACTCATCCATTCCACCGACCCCATCAGTAGCGAAGACGGAATACCCTTGACCATAAACTCCGGAGCAATGCCCGTCAGCAACAAGTGCGCAGCAACGGCTGCCAAACCGGCCGATGCCATTTGTTTGGCTACCAAAAAGGCCCGTAGCTCCTGGCAAATAACGGAGGCCTGGCGGCCGACATTGCTCGGGGCATAAAGCTGCAGGCCTGCGATGGACTTGCGAACGGAGTTACCGCCAATCGATGGGTCGATATCCAGCAACAGGGCAGTTACCAACAACTTGGCGAGACCACGATTTGATGGTATCTCTCCCGCCTGCGAACCCAGCCACTGCAGTTTTTGCAGATAAGCCGTGGCCAGATCACGCGCATAGTCATGGCTAAGTACACGCACAATCCATCCGTCAGCATTCTCTGCGGTGACGGATGTTTGTCCGGTATTACGGTGCAGAACGTCCAATAGCTTTTGGCCTGCTCCTACCAGTTGCGTTGTTACCGAACGTATGGCGCGGCATTGTTCGGCAGACAGCACGATCAGCGAATGATCTTCTGCATCCAGCAATTCCCAGAAATTGCCGAGCGAATCCACCTGCGGATTGAATTCGAAGTAACCGATCAGATTCTGGGTTTGCACCAAGGTTTGCGGGACGGGCAAATTGTGGAACTTTAGCCATTGATCAATGTTGATGTCATCGGCGTCGTAGATATATCCACAAGCCTGCCTGGCGATATCACCGACCAGCAGAACATTTTGATAAAGGCGGGTACGATGGGGGATATTGTCGATATCCACTTCATGCCATTTCCCGGTTTCCTTTCGAAAGACTTCGACCCCACCGTTTTCATTTACTCTGACCAAGACGGTATTAAGCGCACGATGGCGACGTAGCTCACTCATAATCCGCTCGTTGTCGAGCAATTTGCTCCAGAGCACGCGCCCAGGATTAAAAACCTCATGAAAAGACGATCCCGCCTGCACATCAACGGCGTAGCCCTGCCAGCTATAAACCGGATCAACGCCTTGCTCTTTGACTGCATCGCGCAACTGAGCAAGTACGGCCTCTCGCTCTTCAGCGTCAATCGCTTGTCGGCGCTGCTGCTCTTGATGGGCAACGCTGTAAGACTTGAATAACTTCCCTGAACTTTCAGACAACATCACGGCTTCCTTATAAATATAGATACGCTCTAGCTGAGCAAGCAAAGTTAACCCTACTCATCGTCAAAGACGCCATCAAACATTTATAAGTTCGTATGTAAGCAATTCAAAAAACAATAACTACTCCAATAAACCCCAACCATCACTCCCGTCGCCCGCGCCACTCCCACCCTCAACTTTCAGCTTGATCTTCAGCTTCAGATTGGTTCCAGAGTCGGCATGTTTCATCACCTCCTCTTCGTTAACAACATGACTCTCAAACAAATCGAACAATGATTGATCAAACGTCTGCATACCCTGCGCCACGGATTTTTCCATGATCGTTTTAAGCTCGCCTAATTCATTACGATGTATCAGATCTCTGACAGTCGGCGTTCCCAGCATGACTTCCACAGCTGCCCGTCTCTGCCCGTCAACCGTGCGCACCAGTCGTTGGGAAACACAGGCTTTCAGATTATTGCCCAACGTCTGCAACAACTGCGGTCGTCGCTCTTGCGGGAACATATTGATAATCCGGTCGAGCGCCTGATTGGCGTTAATAGCGTGCAACGTCGAGAGCACTAAATGCCCGGTATCGGCGAATGCCAGCGCATGTTCCATGGTTTCGCGGTCACGGATTTCGCCGATCAGCACCACATCCGGTGCCTGACGCAGGGTGTTTTTCAGGGCGGCGTGGAAACTGCGCGTATCGACCCCGACTTCCCGTTGATTGATGATCGAACGCTGGTGGCGATGGATGTACTCGATCGGATCCTCGATGGTGATGATGTGCCCGCTGCTGTGGCGATTGCGGTGGTCGATCAGCGCAGCCAGCGACGTCGATTTGCCGGAATCGGTGGCACCGACAAACAGAATCAGCCCCTGCTTGAGCATGACGGTTTCGAGCAGTACCGCTGGCAGTTTCAGATCAGCGAAACGCGGAATGTCGAGTTTGACGTTGCGAATGACGATCGATACATCGTTGCGCTGTTTGAAGATATTGACGCGAAAGCGGCCAATGCCCGTTCGCGAAATCGCCAGGTTCATTTCCAGATCCCGGTCGAACTCCCGTCGTTGCTCGGCGTCCATCAGGGAGGCTGCGATGGCGGCCGTTTCACCGTTTTTGAAAGGTCGTTCGCTCAACGCCGTGAGCACGCCGTCGACGCGCGCACTGGGCGGTGCTCCCGTTGACAGGAACAGATCCGAACCGTTTTTATTGGACAAAACTGACAACAGTGCATCGATTTCCATGGCAAAAAACACCCGCGAAGCATTCAATGAACAGACAATGAACTACGCCTGGCGCAGATCAACTGCAACAATGATAGACGTCGCCTCACCGAACCACGCTCAGGACTGATGTAATGAATGCTGTACCGAACAACGACGACGCCCAGGCACTGATCGCCCGCACCGACTGGAGCCGCAGCCCTTTGGGCGCTGCCGGCAACTGGCCGCAAAGCCTGCGCACCGCGGTGGACATCGTGATTCACTCGCCGATGCCGATGCTGTTGTTGTGGGGCCCGCAACTCACGCAGATCTACAACAATGGTTTCGCCCTGCTCGCCGGTCACAAGCATCCGCAAGCTTTCGGACAGCCTGCACACCAGATCTGGCCAGAACTTCGCGACTTTACCGACCCGATTTACAGCGCCGTCCTACAAGGCCAGGTTCGCACCTACAGCGAAAGACGCTTCACCCTGCAGCGCGAAGGCCAAGAGTCCGACTTCTGGCTGGATTTGACCTACAGTCCGATCCGCGATGAAACCGCGCAAGTCGCCGGGATTCTGGTCACCGCCATCGAAACCAACGAACGCCGACGCATCGCTCTGGAACTGCAGCGACGCTCCGAGGAAAGCCTCAAGGCTCAACGGGAAACCGAAGAGCGCCTGCAAATGGCGTTGGCCGCAACTGATGCCGTTGGCACCTGGGATTGGGACATCGGTGAAGACCGCTTTATCGCCGACGCGCATTTCGCCCAATTGCATGGCGTCGATCCCAGCCTCGCCGGACAGTTGCCGATCAGCGATTACTTGCAAGGCGTGCACCCTGAAGACCGCGCCATGATTGCGCGCAGCATCAAACACTGCATCACCCACGGCACCGAATACGCTGAGGAATATCGCTTGCAGCAAGGCGATGGCGAGGTGCGCTGGGTGTTCGCCCGCGGGCGTTGCTACAAGGATCACCACGGCAGGCCCATGCGCTTCCTCGGTGCGGCGCTGGACCTGACCGAGCGCAAACACACCGAACAGGCGCTGCGCCAGAGCCAGACAGAACTGCAGTTGATCATCAACGCCATGCCGATCCTGATCAGTTATGTCGACTGTGAAGAGCGCTTTCGCCTGAACAACGCGGCCTATCTGGACTGGTACGGCCTCACGCCACAGGAACTCTACGGCCGCACCATTCGCGAAGTCATCGGTGAAGAAGCCTACTTCCTGCGCCTGCCCTACATTGCCGAAGCGCTGGCTGGCAGACCGTGTTCGTTCAGTCTGTACACCCCGCACCGTGATGGCAGTAATCGCCACGCGCTGATGAATTACTTGCCGCGTTACGCCGCCGACGGCGCGATCAGTGGTTTCTATATCTTTGTGATCGATGAGACCGAGCGCAAGAAAACCGAAGAAGCCTTGCGCAATCTCAACGAAACCCTGGAAGAACGGGTCAGCGCCCGTACCGAACAATTGGCTCAGGCCAACCAGCGTTTGCAGAACGAGATGTTCGAACGCGAGCGCGCCGAAGATGCCTTGCGTCACGCGCAGAAGATGGAGGCGGTCGGTCAGCTCACCGGCGGTATCGCCCACGACTTCAATAACATGCTCACCGGCATTATCGGCAGCCTCGATTTGATGCAGCGCTACATCGCCAACGGCCGGGCCGACGAGATTGGTCGTTTTACCGAAGCGGCGGTGTCATCGGCCAACCGTGCGGCAGCATTGACCCATCGCCTGTTGGCATTTTCGCGGCGCCAGTCGCTGGATCGCAAAACCCTGAACGTCAATGAACTGGTGCATTCGCTGGAAGACCTGATCCGTCGGACCAAGGGCGACCCGATCGAACTCACCCTGCGTCTGGCCGAGAACGTGTGGCCGGTCAGCACCGACGTCAGCCAATTGGAAAACGCCCTGCTCAACCTGGTCATCAATGCCCGCGATGCCATGCCCGATGGCGGCGAGTTGTTGATTGAGACGGCCAACGTCTATCTCGACGGCAGCGATATCACCACGCTCGAACCGGTCAAGGCTGGCGATTACCTGATGCTGGCGGTCAGCGACAACGGCACCGGCATGACGCCGTCCGTACGTTCCAAGGCCTTCGATCCGTTTTTCACCACCAAGCCTATTGGTCAAGGCACCGGGCTGGGCCTGTCGATGATTTATGGTTTTGCCCAGCAATCAGGTGGGCATGTCAGCCTCGACAGCCTGCCAGGCCAGGGCACGTGTGTGCGCTTGTACTTGCCGCGGTTGTACGGCATCGAACCGGAACAGCCGGCTATCGTGCCAGTAAAACAAGCGCCGACGACGGCGACCGGTGAAACCGTGGTGGTCGTCGAAGATGACCCGGCGGTGCGCATGCTGGTGCTCGATCTGCTCCGGGAGCTGGGTTATCAGGCCCACGAAGCCGAAGACGCCAAGACCGCCCTGCCCCTGCTCGAATCCGATCTGCGCGTGGACCTGCTGGTCACCGACGTCGGCCTGCCAGGCATGAACGGCCGACAGTTGGCGGAGATTGCCCGTCAGCATCGGCCGGGCCTCAAGGTGCTGTTCATGACCGGCTACGCACAGAAAGCCGCCGAGCGGCAGGGGTTTCTCGAGGACGGCATGGACATGGTCGCCAAACCGTTTGCCATTGAGCTGCTGGCCAGCAAGATCCGCACGATGATCAGCCAAACCCCGTGACTTGAGGCATAATCCGCGCCCCGCCGTCACCCCGTTATCAGGTACCGCACGATGAAAGCCCAAGCCCGCCACATTCTGGTGAAAACCGCCGAAGAGGCCGAACAGCTCAAACAACGCATCGCCAAGGGTGAAGCGTTTGATGTGCTGGCGAAGAAATTTTCGACCTGCCCGTCCGGCAAGCGCGGCGGCGATCTGGGTGAAGTGCGGCCGGGGCAGATGGTCGGAGCGATTGATGCGGTGATTTTCAAGAAACCGCTGCGCACTGTGCATGGGCCGATCAAGAGCAAGTTCGGCTATCACCTGGTGCAGGTGTTTTACCGGGATTAATACTTTCCTCACAGGAGCTGTGTAGGAGCTGTCGAGT
>NZ_AKJR01000191.1:0-6462 GCF_000282235.1 Pseudomonas sp. GM24
CTTCGGCAGCTCCTACATTGATCCGTGTAGGAGCTGCCGAAGGCTGCGATCTTTTGATCTTAATCATCCAGGGCTTTGGCGGCCTTGGGCGACAAGCGCAAGCTGCGCAGACTGCGCTTCACGCTCTTGAGGTGATTGACCAGGCTTGGCCCGCGCGCCATCGCTACGCCCATCGCCAGCACATCGATCACCACCAGGTGCGCGATACGCGACGTCAGCGGTGTATAAATCTCCGTGTCTTCATGCACATCGATCGCCAGATTGACCGTCGACAATTCGGCCAACGGCGTCTGACTCGGACACAGGGTAATCAGCGATGCCCCGCTCTCGCGCACCAGATTGGCGGTGATCAGCAAATCCTTGGAACGCCCCGACTGCGAAATGCAGATCGCCACATCGGTCGGCTTCAACGTTACCGCCGACATTGCCTGCATGTGCGGATCGGAATACGCCGCCGCCGTCAGCAGCAAACGAAAGAACTTGTGCTGCGCATCCGCTGCCACTGCACCCGAGGCACCGAAGCCATAGAACTCGACGCGCTGCGCCTGCGACATCAACGTCACTGCGCGCTGCAACTCGACCGGATCGAGCTTCTCGCGAACCTCCATCAAGGTGTGCAACGTGGTGTCGAAAATCTTCAGGCTGTAATCGGCAACCGAGTCGTCTTCATGGATCGCGAACTGGCCGAAGCTGGCACCGGCGGCCAGGCTTTGCGCCAGTTTGAGTTTGAGATCCTGAAAACCGGAACAACCGATGGCGCGACAGAAGCGCACGATAGTCGGCTCACTGATGCCGACGCTGTGGGCCAGGTCGGCCATGGAACTGTGCATCACCGCCGCAGGGTCAAGCAGCACGTGGTCGGCGACCTTGAGCTCCGACTTGCGTAACAGGTGACGTGACTGGGCGATGTGTTGCAGCAGATTCAAGGGGCTGGACTCTTCTTATGGGCAAGGATGTAGCACGCTTGTAGTTATACTACATGAATTGGCTTTTTGCCTGCTCAATGCGTAACTCCATGTCCCCATATCAGGCGCGATGAGGAGCATGTAGCCCTTAAAACGGATTATCCTGCGCGCGCAAAAGCCCGGCCAGACTGGCAGCCTCCACAGGCCGACTGATCAGATAACCCTGCACCTCATCGCAGCGCTCAACGCGTAAAAATTCCAGCTGCTCCAGGCGCTCGACACCTTCAGCTACCACCTTCAGCGATAGTCCATGCGCCATGGCGATGATCGCGCGAGTGATCGCCGCGTCTTCGCTGCCCTCACCCAACCCGCGAATGAACGCCTGATCGATCTTCACGTAATCCACCGGAATGCGCTTGAGGTAACTCAACGACGAATAGCCTGTGCCGAAATCGTCAATGGCCAGTTTCACGCCCAGATCACGTAGCTGCTGGAAGGTCGCGATGATGTGTTCGACGCTGTCGAGCAACTGGCTTTCGGTCAATTCCAGTTCGAGGTAGTGCGGCGCCAGACCGGTTTCCTCCAGCACCTGCCGCACCAGACTGACCAGCTTGCCCTGACGCAATTGATGCACCGACAGGTTCACCGAAACACGGATCGGCTCCAGGCCCTGACGCTGCCATTCACAGGCCTGCCAGCAGGCCTGACGCAGGACGAATTCGCCGATCGGCCCGATCAGACCGGTTTCTTCGGCCAACCCGATGAAATCCCCCGGCGGCACCCGGCCCATGCTCGGATGATCCCAACGCACCAGTGCTTCCGCGGCATTCAACCGCCCGGTTTCAAGGCACAACTTCGGTTGATAGAACACTTTGAGCTGCTTTTCTTCGATGGCTTTGCGCAACTGATTTTCCAGCTGCAAGCGCTCAAGGGTGCTGGCTTGCAGGCTGTCGGTGTAGAACTGGAAGTTGTTGCCGCCCAAATGCTTGGCGTGTTGCATAGCCATGTTCGACTGGCTGACCAGCGCAGAAATCTCCCGAGCGTTGTCTGGCAGCATGCTGATGCCCATCGAGGCGCTGACCACCAGCTCATGCCCCTCGACCGTCAGTGGCAGTCGCAACTTGCTCGACAGGCGCGTGGCAACCCGGGCCAGACTCGACAGGTTGCCGTAGGCATCGAACAGCACGGCGAATTCGTCGCCGGACAACCGCGCGATGGTGTCCGCTTCCGGCAAGGCGTTGACCAGACGGCGCGCCATTTTCTGCAGCAACTGGTCGGCAATCTCATGGCCGAGGCTGTCGTTGAGCAATTTGAAGCGATCCAGATTGATGTGCAGCAACGCCAGACTGCGCCGGCCTTGACGCGAGCGCTGATGCGCTTCATGCAAACGCTCGCGAAACAGTGAGCGGTTGGCCAGCCCGGTGAGTTCGTCGTAATGGGTCAGATAGCGCAGGCGCTCTTCAGATTCGCGTCGCGCCGACAGATCGGCGAAGAAGCCGACGATATGACTGACATTTCCCCGACCATCACGTACCGCATTAAGTTGCAGCCACTGCGGATACAGCTCGCCGCTTTTGCGCGTCTCCACCAGTTCGCCCTGCCAACTGCCATGCTGCTCAAGCGCATGGCGGATCGCCACGTAATGACGGCGGGCATCGCGGCTGCACGGTAATTCGACGACATTGCGCCCGAGCATGTCTTCGATGTCGTAGCCGGTGACGCGGCTGAACGCCTGATTGATCGCGATCAGCGCATAGTTCGGGTCCAGAATCACGATGCCTTCACTGGCCGCTTCGAATACGGTCGCCGCCAGGCGCTGCTGCTCTTCGAGGCTTTTGCTGGCACTGATGTCGCGGCGGGTGCCGACCATGCGGATCACCCGACCGCCGTCGCTGCGTTCTACCGCGCGGCCACGGTCTTCGATCCAGACCCAATGGCCATCGCCGTGGCGTACGCGGTATTCGATCTGATAGTCCTCGGTACGACCCTTCAAGTGCTCGATCAACGCGTATTTCAGCGTCGGCACATCGTCTGGATGCAGACGTGGCTTGAGGTCGCGCAACAGCGCCGTGACGTATTCCGGAGCGAGGCCGAACAGCTCCTGAATCTGCGTGTGGTGAACTTCGTCGGTTTGCAGGTTCCAGTCCCACAACCCCAACTCACTGGCCTTCAACGCCAGCGCCAGCCGCGCCTCGCTTTTGCTCAGGGCCTGATTGGCGGCGTCCAGTTCAAGGCTGCGCTGGACCACGCGGTCTTCGAGTTCGACCTGCGCTTCACGCAACTTGCCCTCGGCGCAGCGGCGCTGGTCGATTTCTTTGGCCAACTCTTGATTGAGCTGTTCGCTGCGCGCCTGCGTCTGTTGCAGGTGTTCGATCAAGTGCTGATTCTGGAAGCGCCGTAGCAAGCCGCGATCGATCAGCCGATTGACCTGCCATGCCACCACGCTCAGCGAGCCGAGCAGGATCAGCCCGAGCCAGCCCCAACCGCGCGCCTGCTCGTCACCGCCCCAGAACAGATAACCGATCGCCGGCAACAGACAGGGCAAGGTAAAGGAGAGAAACGCTGGCAGGCTCACCGCGTAGGCAACGCTGGCCGACAGGGTTGCGGCGCCAATCAGGCCGAACACCCAAGCCTGTTGGATGAAGTTGTCGGCGGGCACCAAGGCGATGCCGGCACCGGCCAGGGTCAGGCCGGTCATGGTCGAGCCAAGCAGAAACATCCGCCGCCAGATCGGTTGCGCCTGACGATCAGGGATCGCCGAATCGAATGCCGCCACCTGAATCACCCGCAGCGCGACCAATGACAGCAACCATACCAGCCAGACGCTGACCACGAAGTAGCGCTGCGGGCTCCAGAGCAGGCCGGCGCAGACCAGACCATTGATCAACATGAACAGCGTGGGCAACAACGAGCCCTGATACAGCAGACGCGTGCGCTCGACCGCCATTTCGACGGCATAGTGCTTGCGGATAACCCGGGGTTCCA
The DNA here is from genome assembly GCF_000282235.1 of Pseudomonas sp. GM24. NCBI lineage: Bacteria > Pseudomonadati > Pseudomonadota > Gammaproteobacteria > Pseudomonadales > Pseudomonadaceae > Pseudomonas > Pseudomonas sp. GM24. The sequence continues at coordinate 3,891 of NZ_AKJR01000191.1, forward strand.
CGGAGGGGCCCGACAGTTCGGAGCTGAGGGTCATGGGCAACGTTCTTGTTCTTATAAGGAGGGCGTGCGCCCGAAACGTGGACGGAGCATACACAAGCCGATCCCGTTGCCAAACTGCTCCAGATCATAATTTCACCGAAACTGTTCCGCCCTTTGCCACCGGCCAAACCCTTGAAGCGCGGCGGGCCGATGCCTGCAGGCAGTGACCGACCGGTCGTCATCGACAGGACTTTCATCGGCTAATGCAAAGCTCGGTTTGCCCGGGCCTGCGGCGCACCCTAGAATGCCCCGATGCGCGATGATCTCTCCCTTCTGCTGAACTCCCTCAACGATGCCCAACGCCAGGCCGTAGCAGCCCCCGTTGGCCGTCAGTTGGTCCTGGCCGGTGCTGGCTCCGGTAAAACCCGAGTGCTGGTGCACCGTATCGCCTGGTTGATCCAGGTCGAAAACGCCTCGCCCCACTCCATCCTGTCGGTGACCTTCACCAACAAGGCCGCTGCCGAGATGCGTCACCGCATCGAGCAGTTGCTGGGCATCAACCCGGCCGGCATGTGGGTCGGCACCTTCCACGGCCTGGCGCACCGCTTGCTGCGGGCGCACTGGCAGGAAGCGGGCCTGAGCCAGACCTTCCAGATTCTCGACAGCGACGACCAGCAACGGCTGGTCAAGCGGGTGATCCGCGAGCTCGGTCTCGATGAGCAACGCTGGCCGGCACGTCAGGCGCAGTGGTTCATCAACGGCCAGAAAGACGAAGGCCTGCGCCCGCAACACATTCAGGCCAGCGGCGATTTGTACCTGGCGACCATGCGCGGCATTTACGAAGCCTACGAGGCGGCGTGCCAACGTGCCGGCGTTATCGATTTCTCCGAACTGCTGCTGCGCGCCCTCGACCTCTGGCGCGATCATCCGGGCCTGCTGGCGCATTACCAAAAGCGCTTCCGGCATATTCTGGTGGACGAGTTCCAGGACACCAACGCCGTGCAATACGCCTGGTTGCGCCTGCTCGGCAAGGGCGGCGACAGCCTGATGGTGGTGGGCGACGACGACCAGTCGATTTACGGCTGGCGTGGCGCGAAGATCGAAAACATTCATCAGTATTCTTCCGACTTCGCCGATTCGGTGACCATTCGTCTGGAGCAGAATTATCGCTCCACCGCCGGCATCCTCAAGGCTGCCAACGCCCTGATCGCCAATAACACCGGGCGCCTCGGCAAAGAACTGTGGACCGACGGCGGCGATGGCGAAGCGATCAATCTGTACGCTGCGTTCAACGAACACGACGAAGCACGCTACGTTGTCGAAACCATCGAAAGCGCGCTGAAAACCGGCTTGGCCCGTAGTGATATTGCGATTCTGTATCGCTCCAACGCCCAATCACGCGTTTTGGAAGAAGCTTTACTGCGTGAACGCATTCCGTATCGCATCTATGGCGGTCAGCGCTTCTTCGAGCGTGCGGAAATCAAGAACGCGATGGCGTACCTGCGTTTGCTCGAAGGTCGCGGCAACGATGCGGCGCTGGAACGGGTAATCAACGTTCCAGCCCGTGGTATCGGTGAAAAAACCGTCGAAGCGATCCGCGACCATGCACGGCACAGCGATGTGTCGATGTGGGAAGCCATGCGCCAATTGGTCGCCAACAAAGGCCTGACCGGTCGCGCTGCCGGTGCGCTGGGTGCGTTTATCGAGTTGATCGAGAACCTCGCCGCCAAGTGCATGGAAATGCCGTTGCACCTGATGACGCAAACCGTCATCGAACAGTCCGGCCTGATTGCCTACCACGAAGCGGAAAAAGGTGAGAAAGGCCAGGCCCGGGTAGAAAACCTTGAGGAACTGGTCAGCGCCGCACGCAACTTCGAAAACACCGAAGAAGACGAAGAGCTGACGCCGCTGGCGGCATTCCTCGGCCACGCTTCGCTGGAGGCGGGTGACACTCAGGCCGACGAGCACGAAGACAGTATTCAGTTGATGACGCTGCACAGCGCCAAGGGACTGGAATTCCCTTACGTGTTCCTCGTCGGTATGGAAGAAGGCCTGTTTCCGCACAAGATGAGCCTGGAAGAGCCGGGTCGTCTTGAAGAAGAACGGCGTCTGGCCTACGTCGGTATCACCCGGGCGATGCAGAATCTGGTGATGACCTATGCGGAAACCCGACGCCTGTACGGCAGTGAAACCTATAACAAGGTTTCGCGTTTCGTCCGCGAAGTGCCGAAAGGCCTGATTCAGGAAGTGCGTTTGTCGAACAGCGTCAGCCGTCCGTTCGGCGGCAACCAGTCGATGAGCGGCAGCAACCTGTTCAGTGGCAGCGAAATCCCGGAAACGGGGTTCAGCCTCGGTCAGGCAGTACGCCATTCGATCTTTGGTGACGGCGTGATCCTCAACTTCGAAGGTGCCGGCGCGCAGGCGCGGGTGCAGGTCAACTTCAGCGAAGGCAGCAAGTGGCTGATGCTCGGTTACGCCAAGCTGGAAGCGATCTGACGACCTGCACTGAACAAATGTGGGAGCGAGCCTGCTCGCGAAAGCGGTGTGTCATTGAGCACTCATATGTCTGACACGGCACCTTCGCGAGCAGGCT
>NZ_AKJR01000192.1:0-8534 GCF_000282235.1 Pseudomonas sp. GM24
CCTTCGGCAGCTCCTACAGAGAATTGCGATCCCCTGTAGGAGCTGCCGAAGGCTGCGATCTTTTGATCTTTGCCGTACCAACGAAAAATAGATACGTAAACGCGACACAGAAACGTCGCGTATCGGATAGTTCGCCCTCTAACAGTGCGTTCGCGGGACAAATTCGTTAGGCTAGCAGCCATTTTTGCGTCTGCCGCCCACAAGGCATGCAACGCGCTTTAAGGGTCAGTCCCATACGGATCGACAGCATTTCCCTAATTACACAGGGCAATCCCCCTCTAAATTCCGATTCAGTAGTGTGGTATTACCTTAATGAAAGTTTTGAAAGGTCAGGACATCCTGGCACTTGGCTTTATGACATTTGCCCTGTTCGTTGGGGCTGGCAACATCATTTTCCCGCCGATCGTTGGCTTGCAGGCCGGACCTCACGTCTGGATGGCCGCGCTGGGCTTCCTGATCACCGCGGTGGGTCTGCCGGTGATCACCGTCGTTGCATTGGCCAAGGTCGGTGGGGCAATGGATGCGCTGAGCAGCCCGATCGGCAAGATCGCTGGCGGCATTTTGGCCGCGGCTTGCTACTTGGCGGTCGGCCCGTTGTTCGCCACCCCGCGTACTGCGACCGTATCGTTTGAAGTAGGCTTGGCGCCGCTGACCGGCGAAAGCCCGTTGGCACTGTTCCTCTACAGCTCGGTGTACTTCCTGCTGGTGTTCTTCATCTCGCTCTACCCTGGGCGTTTGCTGGACACCGTTGGCCGCTTCCTCGCGCCGCTGAAAATCATCGCACTGGCAGTGCTCGGCATCGCTGCATTCGCCTTGCCGGCGGGTGATATCGGCCACGGTACTCCTGAGTATGTGGCGGCACCGTTCTCCCAAGGCTTTATCAATGGTTACCTGACCATGGATACCCTCGGCGCGCTGGTGTTCGGCATCGTCATCGTTAACGCGATCCGCTCCCGTGGCGTCGAGTCGCCGGCGCTGATCACCCGTTACGCGATCATCGCCGGGCTGATTGCCGGTGTCGGTCTGGCGCTGGTGTATGTCAGCCTGTTCCGCCTTGGTTCCGGCAGCCACGAAGTAGCAGCGGGCGCGACCAATGGCGCGGCGGTATTGCACGCGTATGTGCAACACACCTTCGGTTCGCTGGGCAGCGGTTTCCTCGCAGTGCTGATCTCGCTGGCGTGTCTGGTGACGGCGGTCGGTCTGACTTGTGCGTGTGCCGAATACTTCAGCCGTGTGCTGCCACTGTCCTACAAGACTCTGGTAATCATTCTGGCGGCGTTCTCGCTGCTGGTGTCCAACCTGGGTCTGACCAAGCTGATTGCCTTCTCGATTCCGGTGCTGACCGCGATCTATCCGCCGTGCATCGTCTTGGTGGCGCTGAGCTTCTGCAAAGATTTCTGGCATGAGCACGGCCGTATCCTCGGTCCGGTGATGCTGGTGTCGTTCATCTTCGGCACCATCGACGCGCTGAAAGGCGCCGGTCTGGCCGGCTGGATGCCATCGCAGTTGTCCCACTTGCCGCTGAGCGAGCAGGGGCTGGCATGGCTGGTGCCGTGCGTGATGACGCTGGTGGTTGCGGTTGTTTGTGATCGCATGCTCGGCAAGCGCAGCGAAGCGGTTGCCTGACGTTACCTGACCCGCCAAAAGCGGGTCTTCAACGCTTAAACAGAAATGCCCCGTATCAATCGATACGGGGCATTTTTTATGAAAGCTGATAACTCTCAGCCCCGATAACGTACGACCAGAGCCCCTAAATTGATGTTGTCGCTTGCGCGGCTCAGGAGTATTCGCTTGTCGGGCTGCACTGCCACCGAAATCCACTGCATTCCAGGCCCCAAGTACTGAGTAACGTATCCCTTGCCTTCACCAAAGTCTGTGTCTGGTTTTCCCGTTGCCAGATAGCGGCAGGCGAGCATTTGCTCTCTTGTTCTTTGTCCCGTGCCTCCCACCACGACCAGACCATCCTTAGGCTCCCCGCTCAGATCGAACCAACTGCAACCGTCGGTTAATCCAAGATCAGTGACGATAGGCGTACCCTGATTGAATGCAATATTTGGTTTACCGTTCGGGTTGTACGCGGCCATCATTCCCCTGCGCCCTTTACCCCAATCGTCGTTAGGAGCGGTGTCGACTTCACCGGCAATAAAAAAACTGCCGTCAGCACGTAGCATCAGGCTTCGTACGCGGGTCGGGTAATTCGGTGGAAAAAGGACAGTTCCAGTGCCATCATCGCCGAAGCCTTTATGGGGCGTTCCATCCACATTCAGGCGCACGATCATTCCTTTTTGAGACCCCTCCATCGTGCCTGCGACTGTGATCATTCCATTCTCAGCAACCGAAATCGAAGAGATGTTCAGTGCAAGATCTAACCAGCCTTTGCCGTTAAAAGTGGTATCAAAAACTCCTTCCTGATCAAGTCTGAACAGTCGGTTGCTTTGACCCACGAGAATTTTTTCATCAGCGGTCAGTACTACCCTGGTTCTGGAACGCGAGTTAGCGAAAGTCCCTGGTTTTGATGGTTGCGATTTGGACTGCGGGAGAAAAGGGATGTAAACCGTCCCATCGGGACCGAACTCGCGATCTCTTTCACCATCAGCGAAAAATCTGGCAAGCGCAAACCGGTTCCCTTGGTCCTCATCATATTGAAACCCGAAAAGCAGCGCCTTCCCGTCTTTATAAAGACAGGCGCCAGTTCCGCTGGCTTGTCCCGAACCTGTAAACGTACCTACGATCGAACCGTTTATGTTGAATCCAGTATCGTTAGTGCCGTCCGCCAGTAATTGCGCCAAATGAAAACTGACCTTGCCGTCTACAAAGGTTTGTCCCACGAGAAGGATTTTTCCATCAGGGCGCAGGCCTGCGATGCTCAGAGCCTGGCTTCCCGGAGCAAAAGAGTCGGCATACCCTTGATTACCGAATGTTGCGTCAATGGGCAGTGCAGCGTTCGAAGGTGTCATGATCGAGTCCTTGTCTGGGTTAGCGTGCCTGTCAGTATTCTCTGGTCATAAACAACCTTATGCCCGCCTCACCCTCGGTGCTACTGTCAGAGTTGACAGGTATCAGCCTTCGCAAATTAATAGCTGCGGTCTATTTTTGAATAAATTCGACTCTCGAATGAGCGTGTCTTTTTGCGAGCCAATACGTCGAAACAAAGGGTTACTCCCATCATTCCTCATGCTCAGGAAAACGAATGTCGTTCATCCAAGCCAACCTGATTCACCTGCTCGCCGCCATCTGGTTTGTCATCTGCTGGGGTGGTTATACCCGTTATGCCTCCTGGAAAGGCCGCGATACAGCGTGTCTGGCCAGCGTGCTGCACCTGTACCGCGAAGACTGGATGCGCCGCATGCTGTTGCGTGACAACCGTATCGCCGACGCCAGCGTAATTGGTAATCTTGAACGCAACGCCTCGTTCTTCGCCTCCAGCACATTGATCATCCTCGCCGGCATTCTCACCGTGCTTGGTGCCTCGGAGCGGGCGGTGTCGTTGCTGGCTGACATCCCGATGGTGCAGCAGGCATCGCAGGGCATGTCGGAAATCAAGTTGCTGTGTCTGGCGATGGTGTTCGTCTACGCCTTCTTCACCTTTAGCTGGTGTATGCGTCAGTACAATTTTGCGGCGGTTTTGGTCGGGTCGGCGCCAATGATCGGTGAGCGACATGTCTCCGAACAGGAGCGCAAGGCGTTCGCTGCGCGGGCGGCGCGGGTGATTTCGATGGCGGCGAACCAGTTCAACTTCGGGCTGCGCTCTTACTACTTCGGCATGACCATGCTGGCGTGGTTCGTCAGCCCGTGGCTGTTCATGCTGATGAGCGCCGGGGTGGTGTTGGTCTTGTACCGCCGCGAGTTTCATTCCGACGTTCTCGATGTCATGGTCTATACCCCTACAGAAGCTCCCATTCCCGAGACAAACAAAGAGGTCGCTTGATGAGTATTCCGTTCTGGTGTGTGTTTATCACTGCGCTGTTGATTTATATCGCGCGTATGCCGGTGGGCAAGGCGATGAAAGAGCAGGGCGGTTACAACAACCACCTGCCGCGTCAGCAACAGGCGCAACTGACCGGCTACGGCGCGCGGGCGCTGGCGGCGCATCAGAATACGATTGAAGCGTTCATGTTGTTCGCGGTCGGCGTGTTGATGGCGCACACCACTCAGACGGCAGGATGGCTGATCGATACATTGGCAATCGTTTTTGTTATCGCGCGGATTCTCTATTTGTGGCTCTATCTGGCCGACCAACCCAAGCTGCGCAGCCTGGTTTGGGTAGTTGGCGTACTGTGCTCGTTGCTACTGATGATTAGTCCGACTTTTAGAACCGTATTGCTCTAAGACGAGCCTGGCGCTAGATGACAGGCAAAAGAAAACCCGCACTTGGCGGGTTTTCTTTTTTCTGCAGCAAAAAGCGAATTATTGCTTCTTGGCAGCTTCTTCTTGTGCAGCAGCGTTCGATTCAGCCTGAGCTTTGGCAGCTTCGGCGTTTTCTTTCGCAGCGTCGTTCACTTTATCCTGAGCTTTGTTCATGTCTTGCTGAGCTTGTTCAGCATGTTGGTTGGCATCTTGAGCTTTGTCCTCGGATTTTTTATCGCAGGCAGCGAGACCGAGGGAAGCGGTCAACATCAAGGCAATAGCAAAAGTCTTACGCATGGGGTGTTTCTCCTTATGGAAAATAACTACTGGCCTTAAGAACTCGGCGCTACAGGTTAAGTTCCTCATTTCTTTCAGATATATAAGTTTGTTTTTACACGGAACTTTTGCTGTATTGCTTACTACTGGCAAAAGGCTCTAACGAGAGTAATTATCAAATGGACGGAAACCCCGTTTTTGAGCGCGCGACGCGGTTTCTCTCCGCGCTGCGACACTGTCAGGTACTCGGATTGCGCGTGCACAGCGCGTCCAGCGAAGGGCTTACGGTGATCCTTCCGTACAGCACGAAAATCGTAGGTAATCCACAGACCGGCGTGATCCACGGCGGCGCAATCACTTCGTTGATGGACACCGCCTGCGGAATGTCCACGCTGTGCGTTTTGCCGGAATTCGAGGTCTGCCCGACGCTGGACCTGCGCATCGACTACATGCATGCCGCCGAACCCGATAAAGATGTGTATGGCTTCGCTCAGTGCTACCGGGTGACCACCGACGTGATCTTCGCTCGCGGTTTCGCCTATCAGGACGATCCCGAGCAGCCGATCGCCCATGTGGTCGGTACGTTCATGCGCATGGGCAAGGGCCTCAAAGGCACAAAAGGCTTTGGCGGTGTAATCAAGGGAGAAGGGCAATGAGCGATGACCTCAAGCAGCAATTGCTCAAGGCTCACGCGCAGGGCGATTACGCGCCGCTGTTGCAGTTGATTCCCTACGCCGGGCTGATCGGCATCGAATGCTCACGCGTCGGCGATGAATTGCTGTTCAAGCTTCCTGCGAACAAGGACAACATTGGTAACCCTTTATTGCCGGCAATCCATGGCGGGGTGATCGCCGGGTTCATGGAGCTGGCCGCCGCCCTGCATCTGTTGATCTTCACCGGTGCGCCCGGGGTGCCGAAGATCATCGACTTCTCTCTCGATTACCTACGCGCCGGGCAGTTTCGCGACACTTGGGCCAAATGTCAGGTGTGTCGCCAGGGCCGGCGTGTAGCCAACGTCGCCATCACCGCCTGGCAAAGTACCGAAAGCGAACCGATTGCCACCGCTCGCGCGCACTTCAAAATCGATGAGCCCTTGAAATCCTGAACAGCGCCCCAAACTCACAAGACAACCCGCCGCCGACCATTTCGGGTCGCGGCCACTGCCATCTGATTGGAGTTTGATGACCATGAGTGTGGAAACTCAAAAGGAAACCCTGGGCTTCCAGACCGAGGTAAAGCAGCTGCTGCACCTCATGATCCATTCGCTGTATTCCAACAAGGAAATCTTCCTTCGCGAATTGATCTCGAACGCCTCTGACGCTGTCGACAAACTGCGCTTCGAAGCCCTGGCCAAGCCAGAGCTGCTTGAAGGCGGCGCTGACCTGAAAATCCGTGTGAGTTTCGACAAGGACGCCAAGACCGTCACCCTCGAAGACAACGGTATCGGCATGAACCGTGACGATGTGATCACCCACCTGGGGACCATCGCCAAATCCGGCACTGCCGATTTCATGAAGAATCTTTCTGGCGATCAGAAGAAAGATTCGCACTTGATCGGCCAGTTCGGTGTGGGCTTCTACTCCGCTTTCATCGTTGCCGACCAGGTTGACGTGTACAGCCGTCGCGCCGGCACCCCGGCCAGCGAAGGCGTGCACTGGTCGTCGAAAGGCGAGGGCGAGTTCGAAGTCGCCACCATCGACAAGCCAGAGCGCGGCACCCGTATTGTCCTGCACCTGAAAGCCGCCGAAGACGAATTCGCCGATGGCTGGCGTCTGCGCAACATCATCAAGAAGTATTCCGACCACATCGCTTTGCCGATCGAGCTGCCGAAAGAAGCGGCAGCTGCCGAAGGCGAAGAGGCTCCGGCCGTTGAATGGGAAACCGTCAACCGCGCCAGTGCTCTGTGGACCCGTCCGCGCACTGAAGTGAAGGACGAGGAATACCAGGAGTTCTACAAGCACATCGCGCACGACTTTGAAAACCCGCTGGCCTGGAGCCACAACAAAGTCGAAGGCAAGCTCGAATACAGCTCGCTGCTGTACGTGCCGGCCCGCGCACCGTTCGACCTGTACCAGCGTGAAGCGCCGAAAGGCCTGAAGCTGTACGTGCAACGCGTGTTCGTCATGGATCAGGCCGAGTCGTTCCTGCCGCTGTACCTGCGCTTCATCAAAGGCGTGGTCGACTCCAACGACCTTTCGCTGAACGTGTCGCGGGAAATTCTGCAGAAAGACCCGATTATCGATTCGATGAAGACCGCGTTGACCAAGCGCGTGCTCGACATGCTGGAAAAACTGGCGAAGAACGAGCCTGAGCAATACAAGGGCTTCTGGAAGAACTTCGGTCAGGTCATGAAAGAAGGCCCGGCAGAAGACTTCGCCAACAAAGAGAAAATTGCCGGTCTGCTGCGTTTCGCATCGACCAATGGCGACGACGGCGAGCAGATCGTCGGTCTGGCCGACTACCTGGCCCGCGGCAAGGAAGGTCAGGACAAGATCTACTACCTCACCGGCGAAACCTACGCGCAGGTTAAAAACAGCCCGCACCTGGAAGTCTTCCGCAAGAAAGGCATCGAAGTGCTGCTGCTGACCGACCGTATCGACGAGTGGCTGATGAGCTACCTCAGCGAGTTCGACGGCAAGACCTTTGTCGACGTGGCACGCGGTGACCTCGATCTGGGCAACCTGGACTCGGAAGAGGATAAGAAAGCCGCAGAAGAAGTCGCCAAGTCCAAAGAAGGTCTGGTTGAGCGTCTGAAAACCGCGCTGGGCGATTCCGTGGCTGAAGTTCGGGTTTCCCATCGTCTGACCGATTCGCCGGCCATTCTGGCCATCGGCGAACAGGATCTGGGTCTGCAAATGCGTCAGATCCTCGAAGCCAGCGGACAGAAAGTGCCGGATTCGAAGCCGATCTTCGAATTCAACCCAAGCCACCCGCTGATCGAGAAACTCGATGGCGAGCAGAGCGAAGAGCGTTTTGGCGACCTGTCGCACATCCTCTTTGATCAGGCAGCCCTGGCTGCCGGCGACAGCTTGAAGGATCCGGCCGCCTATGTGCGCCGTCTGAACAAGCTGCTGGTTGAGCTGTCGGTTTAACCAAGTCGTAGAAAAACCCGCTTCGGCGGGTTTTTTCATTCTGGTGTTTAACCAATCAGGAGTCAGAAATGAGCCAAGTCACTGTACGTTCCGTGGTCTATCAGATCGACGGCCAGCCTTATGAAGGTCGTTTGGCATTCGATGCCGAGCATAAGTGCGCGCGTCCGGGTTTGTTGATGGCGCCGAACTGGATGGGCGTCAGCGCCGGTGCCGAAGAGATAGCCAAATCGGTGGCGGCCAAGGGCTACGTGGTGCTGATCGCTGACGTCTATGGTCAGGCGGTGCGCCCGCAAAACGCTGATCAGGCTGGTGCGGCGATGATGCCGTTGAAGGATGATCGCGCGCTGCTGCGCAAACGTATGCAAGCGGCGTTCGAGCAATTGCAGAAGCAGGGCGAAGCAGCGGTCGATACGTCGAAACTGGCGGTGTTCGGTTTCTGCTTTGGCGGTTGCTGTGCGCTGGATCTGGCGCGCACTGGCGCGGCGGTGAAGGCTGCGGTGTCGTTCCACGGTACGCTGGATTCGCCGAATCCTGCCGATGCGCAGAATATCAAGGGTTCGGTATTGGTGATGCACGGTGCTTCTGACCCGTTGGTGCCGAAAGAACAGTTGCCGGCGTTTGAAGACGAGATGAACGCGGCGAAAGTGGACTGGCAACTGCTGAGCTACGGCGGTGCGGTGCACTCCTTTACCGATCCGCATGCCAATGTGCCGGGCAAGATGATGTACGACGCGAAGACCGCCAAGCGTGCGTTCAAGTCGATGCATGATTTGCTGGATGAAGTGTTCAAGGGCTAAAAGCCTGAAAAGCAAAAGCCCC
>NZ_AKJR01000193.1:0-27765 GCF_000282235.1 Pseudomonas sp. GM24
CATGCCCACGCAGAGCGTGGGAACGATCGGAAAAAGCAAAATCAAAAGATCGCAGCCTTCGGCAGCTCCTACATGTGTGCGTGTGTTTTTCGCGGCACGATAGGTTTCTTCAAGCACGCAGATAGACCGGCTAAATAATCAACGAAGCTGATGTTTACTATGGCAAACCCTGAGTGGTTAGCGCGGCTTTTTTGATTGATTCTGTGGACATCGAAACATGCCCACGGGAGAACACCATGGCCAGCGCAATCCTTCATTCAGCCAAACGCGGCGCCTATCTGGTCATCGGTCTGTACCTGGCCGTGGTGCTGGTCGTCAGCATCGCCTCGCAGATGGAACACAGCTTCGACGCGCCGATTCAAGTCGCCCATCCCGGCGTCCAGTTCGAAGTCCGCTCGCAAAGCGTGATGGTCGATCGGGCCGAACTCGCGGGAGTCGGCGGCGCATGAAAGGCTACAGACTTTGGGTCATTGCCAGTCTGGCAATCATGACCAACGGCGCTTCATTGCTGGGAATAGGTCAAGGCTCGGTTGGAGCTCTGGCACGGGCCATAGAGGCCAATCACACCATCGCGCACAACATCGAACGGGCGAATACTCTGGGGCTGATGGCCGGCAATCCACCGGTGAAGGTCTCGGCCGATTTTCTCGGCCCGTTCGAGATAGATTGCATGGCACTCGGCATGTGCAACGCACTGGCTTGACCCTGTAGGAGTGATCGTTCCCACGCTCCGCGTGGGAACGCAGCCCCGGACGCTCCGCGTCCGATTGGAACGCAGAGCGTCCCTTGAGGCATTCCCACGCAGAGCGTGGGAACGATCAACGCAGGAAGGTAAGGTTATTTCTTCATGATCGAGGTGAACAGTTCGGATTCGAGGAAACGCTGCAACCAGGCCTGTAAGCGAACATAAGGCGTCTGCGCAAACCACTCGCGGTCAACATGGGCAAACTGCCGAACGAAGGGCAGCAGGGCGATATCCGCCAGGCTCGGATGATCGCCCAGCAAATATTCGCGACCTTCAAGCAGCTCCTCCAGCCTCTGCAAGTACAGCGCCCCCTCAGCCCGATAAATCTCCATCGGTTGCTCCGGGTAACGTTCGGCGTACTTGTAGCGATTCAAATGCACTTTGAACACCTGATCATTCGCTTCGATCAGCTCGGCAATCCGTGAATCACCCGCCAGCAACCAATCCTGCGGATCATTCTGCGCCAACGCCCAGCGCATGATCTCCAGACTCTCGTCAATCACCTGCCCACCGGCATCCAGCACCGGCACCGTGCCCTTGGGCGAGATCGCCAGCATCGCGGCCGGCTTGGCCTTGAGACTGACCTCAACGATCTCCACCGGCACGTTCGAATAACGCAGCGCCATCCGCGCGCGCATCGCGTACGGGCAGCGGCGGAAGGAATACAGCGTGTTCATTTCACCTCCAGCGTGCTCAAACCATTGCCCTGACGCTGCACCTGAATCTGCACCGGGATCCGCTCGTGCATTTCCTGCACGTGGGAAATCACCGCCACTTTGCGGCCCTGTGCCTGCAAGCCGTCCAGCGCATCCATCGCCAGTTGCAGCGACTCTGGATCGAGGCTGCCGAAACCTTCATCGATAAACAGCGACTCGATCTTCAGCGTACTCGACGCCATTGACGCCAAGCCCAGAGCGAGGGCCAGCGACACCAGGAACGTCTCGCCGCCAGACAACGAATGCACCGAGCGCAGTTCATCGCCCATTTCCGTGTCCATCACCAGCAAACCGAGCATGCTGCCGCCGCGTTTCAGGCGGTAGCGTTTGACCAGTTGGCGCAACTGCACGTTGGCGTGGTGCACCAGCAGGTCGAGGTTATAGGCCTGGGCGATCTTGCGGAAGGTGTCACCGGTGGCCGAGCCGATCAAGGCACTCAGGCGCGCCCAGCGTTGATACTCGGCATACGCCGAGGCAATCTGCTGGGCCAGCGCCTGATTGGCGTTTTGCCGGCGCTGGTCTTCGGCCTGTTCGGCACGCAATTCGGCGCACTGTTGCTCGCTGAGGTTGAACTGGTTTTGCAGCTCGGCGAGGGCACTGGCGAGTTGTTCGGCATCGAGGTTGCCGTTGTGCTGCGCCTGATGATCGAGCAGACGCTGGTCACGCTCCTGCAACAACACCTTGGCTTGTTCGATGGCTTTTTCATTGTGTTGCAGACGCTGACGCAGTTCGGCGACTTGTGCGTCGTCAACTCGCAACAGGTCTTCGAGGCCACCGTCATCCAGCTCAGGGTGGCGGGCGCGCCAGTCGGCAATCTTGCCGGCCAGATCCTGCTCTTCGTTTTCCAGGGCCTGCAAACGCTCCTGCTGCGCCTTGAGCTCGGCGGCGATCTGCACAAGCTGCGTGCGCACGTTTTGCAGTTCCTGCGCGGTAGCGGTTTCGGTATTGCGCGCCTGCTCGACCGCTTGCTCAAGTTGCTGCTGCCAGTGTTCGGCGCTGCTGTGTTCGCCGAGCAGTTGCGCGAGTTTCTGCTGGCAGGTGTGCTGCTGCTCGGTCAGCGCAGTGAATTGCTGTTCGACGCTGAGCAACTGCTGCGCGCGGGTCTGTTGGCGATCCTGTTCTTTCTCCAGCGTTTGTTGACGCTGCTGTTGCTCGGTCTGTTCTTCCTTGTGCTGTTCGACCTGCGCCAGACGTTCGGCGATCTGCCGGTCAAGCTGCATGAACGTTGCCGCCGGCTCCTGGCGCAGGGCTTCAAGGGTGTCGGCCGGCAGCAGATTGCCGAACGCGGTGAGTTCTTCGTCGAGGCGCTGACGGTCGCTGCTCAGCTCGCGCTGCTGATTGCTCAGGTGCTGCGCCGCTTGCTGATGCGCGGTTTCGGCCTGACGCAATTGCTGGGTCAGACGCGCGGCGTCCTGTTGCAGGGTGAGCAGGGCGCTCTGGCGTTGTTCGTCCTGAGTGATGCTCTGGTTCAATTGCTCGTTTTGCCGGGCGAGCCAGGCATCGCGCTTGTCGGCGTCCTGATTGAACAACTGTGCGGACAGCGGATGCGCATCGAGGCTAGGCGCCAACGCTTGCTGCTGGGTGGCCAGTTGTTCCTGCTGTTGCAGCAATTCTTTCTGCTGAGCAATGACGCCACCGACTTCGGCGCGCAGTTCGATGAGTTTTTCCTTGAGCTGATCGACCACCTGCTGGGCGTTGGCCTGCTCGCTTTCGTCGTGGCGACCGAGGCTTTGCAGCAGCGCTTCGGGCTGATGATACGGGTGCTCGCTGCTGCCACAGACCGGGCACGGCTGATCGTCCTGCAACTGCGCGCGCAACTCTTCGACGCTGGCACTGCGCGCCAGGCGCTGGCGTTCGAGCAGCTCGCGGGTGACATTGAGGGTTTGTTCGGCGACGGTCAGCTCGGCTTTGCTTTTCACGCCGTCCTGCGTCAGGCGTTCGCGTTCCTGCTGGGCGCTGAGCTGACGCTGTTGCAACTCACTGCTGCGCTTGTCCAGATCCTGTTGCGTGGCCCATAGACGCGACAAGTCTTCGAAGGCGCGCAGTTGCTTGCGGTTGTCCTGCAGCAGCGTGCCGAGGAGACCGATCTGTTCGGCGACGGCATCGGGTTCGGCGCCAGCCTCTTTGAACAGCACTTCCAGTTGCTGTTTCTGCGTGGTCAGTTCTTCAGCGCTGCGGGTGGCGTTTTCTTCAAGGCTCGCCAGTTCGGCCTGGCCTTTGTTCAAGCGGTTGCCGATCAGCATCAGCTGTTGCAGGCGATCGCGGTAGGCATTCCACGCGTCGCTCAGCGGCGCCAGATGAGCGCTTTGCTCAAGCTCGGCGGCAATGCGTTGCAAGCGCTCGGCGACCTGCGTCTGTTTTTCCAGCAAGGCTTGAATGGCGTTCTGGCCTTCGGTGCAAGCCTGCTGCGCATTGAGCCTGGCTTCGCCACTTTGCGCGACATCTTTGGCCAGACGGGCGAGGGTGCTTTGCTCTTCGAAGGCCTGACGCAACAGCGGCGCGTTTTCACTTTGCCGTTGCTGTGCTTCGCTCAGGGCGACTTTTGCTGCTTCGAGATCCTGCTCCAGTTGCGTCTGGCGCTCAGTCAGTTCGGCGTGTTGCCGGGTGTGCGCGGCTATCTGCGCGGCCAGTGGCGTCAACAGGGCATCGAGTTCGCTTTTGCGCGCGAACTGGTGCCGTTGTGGTCCGAGTTGCTCCAGGCGTGTCAGCTTGACCCGCTCGCCAGCCAGACCTTCCGATTGCTGCTGTGCGCTGTGCAATTGCTCGGTGGCGGCCTGTTGCGCGTCCTGCAACACACGCAAATCCTTGAGCCAGGCGTGCTGCTGCTCAAGTTGTTTGAGCTGCGCCTGCTGCAACTTCATTTGCTGTTGCGCAGCATTGAAACGCTCATCCAGCTCGGCCCGGGCTTCGGGCGCTAACGGGGTCACGCCGGTAGCCTGATCCTGCAACAGCTTGTGCGCTTCGCGGGCCTCTTTGGTCTTGTCGAAGGCGCGGCGGCCGAGGCGGGTGTACAGCGCGGTGTCGGTGAGTTTTTCCAGCAGTTCGCTGCGGTCGTTGTCGTCTGCCTTGAGGAATGCGCTGAACTCGCTCTGCGCCAGCAGCACGGCGCGGGTGAACTGTTCGAAGTTCAGGCCGAGTGCAGCTTCCAGTTGAGTTTTGTATTCGCCTTTCTGGCTGGCGAGCAGTTGATCCTGATCGATATCGCGCAGGCTCTGCCGGCTGGCCTGCAACTTGCCGCCGGCCTTCTCGCGGGCGCGGTTGGCCTCCCAGCGCGCCCGATAACGACGGCCATCGACACCGACGAAATCCACTTCGGCATAACCTTCGCCAGTACCGCGACGCAGCAAGGTGCGCGGGTCGCCGGTGGCGATTTCGCCGTCGGCATCCGGGACTTTGGCGTCGCGGCCAGTGTTGTTCAGACGCGGCACGGCGCCGAACAGCGCCAGGCACAAGGCGTCGAGCAAAGTACTTTTACCGGCGCCGGTCGGGCCGGTGATGGCGAACAAACCGGCACTGGCCAGCGGCTCAGCGGTGAAATCAATCTCGAACGGCCCGGCCAGCGAGGCTAGGTTCTTCAAACGAATGGCGAGAATCTTCATGGCTGCTCGCCCTCCAGTTGTACGTCTTGTAGCAGTTCGGCGAAGTCCTTCAGCGTCTGCTCATCGACTTCACTGCCGTAGTTATCGAGCCAGGCGCGGCTGAACAGTTCTTGCGGGGTGAGCTGGTCGAGTTCGATCAGCGCGCTGCCGTCCTCCGAACCGTCAGCGCCACGGTTGCCGGCGTATTCGGCGGCGATGCGCACCAACCGCACGGCTTTGCCTTGCAGGGCGCTTTCGACTTGATGACGCAAATCCGGCTGCGGTTCATCGAGGGTTACACGCACTTCCAGCCATGGCTGGCGTTGGGTTTCGGCGAGCAGATCGATGTTCGGCAGATCGGCCAGTTGCAGCAGAATCTCGGCAAGCGGTGCCGGACCGATGCGCTGCAGATTGACCGAGCGCGGAATCAGTTTCGGCTCGACGCTGACCAGGGTTTCGCCATCAAGGGTGACGTCGAGAATCTGGTGCTGATAGCCAATCTCCGAAAACGACAACGGAATCGGCGAACCGCTATAACGAATGCGCTCTTCTGCGTTGACCTTCTGCGGCTTGTGCAAATGGCCGAGGGCAACATAGCTGATGCTCGGGCCGAACAGGCTGGCGGGCAGGGCCTCCGCGTTACCGATGATCAGGCTGCGCTCAGAGTCTTCCGACACTGAACCGCCGGCCATGTGCGCGTGGCTGATGGCAATCAGCGCCTGACCGGGTTTGCGCTTGGCGTTGGCCGCTTCGATCAGCCATTCGTGCACCTGACCGATACCGCGCAAATAGTTGTCGCCCAAGTGTGCGCCAGTCACCTCCGCCGGGCGCAGGAACGGCAGCGCCAGGCACCATGCAGCGACTTCGCCGGTTTTATCCGGCAACGGCAGCAGCAGGCGTTCGGCATCCAGTTGGCCGTCATCCAGCCACAACACCCTCCCCAGCGCATGCGTGCGCAAACGGCGCATCAGCGGCGCGGGCAGTTCGATCCGCGAGCCGGAATCGTGGTTGCCGGCAATCATCACGATGGTCAGCAACGGCTGCTGCTCGTGGGCGCTGACGATGAAGTCGTAGAGGCGTTCCTGAGCTTTGACCGGAGGATTGACGGTGTCGAAGATGTCCCCGGCGATCAGCAGCACATCCGGCTGCGCCAGTTGCAGTTGGCGCAGCAGCCATTCCAGGAAGCACGCATGCTCGAAATCGCGCTCCTGGCCGTGCAGGTTTTGCCCAAGGTGCCAGTCGGAGGTGTGGAACAGACGCAAGGTGGACTCCGCAACAATTAAATAGGTGATGGCCGCGAGGAAATGATGGGCGGCGAAAGAGGGGAGAGTTTACAGATTATTGCGGCGGGAGGGCTTGTCCGGACGGGACGTAGCCGGGCATTTCGACGAATCCCTTCATTGACGACCCAACGCCGGTTACCTACCATTGAGCCACTATATTGATATCATTTTGAGATCGAACAATCCGTCGGGCTTCTACCTCCGCGCCACGATAGCTCACACAGCGATATAGAGTTTGGAGCAAGTGCAATGAAACGGGTCAATTCGATACCTTCTGTTACTGACACCCAAGCGTATTGTTCCTGGAAAAAACAATGGTCTAGCCAAGAAGATCTGGATGTTCATTCGTACATCTTTGATCAATGCAGGCCCGACCATGTTTTGATGTTTTCCAATATGCTCTTCCCTGACTTTGTGGTAGCCGAGGGTGGTGTATTTTTAGGACGAAATTTTTCAGACGAAGTGTTTGACAGGTGTTTTGCCCTTGCCTCCGGTGATCTTTCAAAGACTGAGCAGTTATTGAATGTTGTGAGGATCTATGACGTTTTTGGTCAGGGTGCCCGTGATGTTTCGGATGATGTTTTTCTTCAATTGTGCAATGTGATTGGTTTTTCGTGGCGCATGGTGCTGAAAGAGAAGTTTCCAGAGAAGATCTTCTGTGTAGAGGTGTCGAACTCAGAGCAGAACTATGGCCCGGATATTACTTTCTACCAGGTTGGGCCACTGAGTTTGGGATCCGGAAAATGAGACGTCAGCACTTGGAGCAAGAGGCGGATTTTTATGGGACTTCGAGAAAACTCTCGTCTTTGGATGAGTGGCATCTATCCGTGCGCTATACACCCGTGCAGCACCTGGTGCTTGGCGGAGTGGCGTGATGCTTGAGGGAGGTGTGTGAAACTTAACAGTGAAATGGAGCAAATGCTCGTTCGTGCGGGACGTACTTCTCTGGACGGCGAGTTGGCGGATATCGCAAGGTCCGGTTTCGTGGAACGGGATGGCTGTGTTTTTCTGGCGAGTCTGGAAAGCGTCCAGAAGCATGTAAGCCTAAAGAATTTCCTAGATAGAACGGGTTATGAATGTTTCGTAAATTCGATCCATGCCGATGATTATGTAAACGCTGATTTTTTGGCATGCGCGTGCTCGTACCTGTCTTTAGTGTTTGAGGCGTGGAACAAGTCATGTATGCCGGGAGTTCTGCAGGGAGTCATTTCGGGTGACGAATTCGATGCGACGGTGAAGTTTCATCTGCTGCGCCCAGGGGAAACCTGGCTGAGCGATGACCTTGAGGGGTATGAGGACGCAATGCTTACCGTTGAATCGAGTGACAAGGGGTTTCTTGAGGCATACGAGTAAATGATGGGGACAGACCACGTTTAGAAAGTACTCCGAAAACGTAGTCTGTCCCCGTTTTACTATGAGAGAAAATTGAGATGAATGATTTTGAGTCGGTGAAACAGCTGATCATCGAGCTGATGAAAGAAAAGGCGGGTAGCTTTGATGGCAATAGTTTGGAGGCCGATTACAAGCTGGACTGGGAGGTTGAACTTTCCGAAAGGTTGGGAAACGCTCTCTACAATATGTCCAGAGCGGCATCCGCCAAGGAAAATGCAGAAGATGTCATGTTGAAAGTTGCGCTGATGAATTCACGTGTGGACTTCATGGATCTGGCTAATTTTTTCCGCGATATTTATGACGATCTCGATGCGCTGGTAAAAAAACCTTTTTGGCCGGAAATCCCCAAGGGTTTTGTTTACGAAAAAATTTCGGATTAAGAGGCTGCTGGCTGGGGTGTAAACGGGGGAATAGGATGAGTGAAGACGAAATTTATCGCCAGATCGGCCAAATTCTGATTGACACTGCTCCTGATGCAGCGAGTGCGGTTATCGTTGAGGCTGAACTTTCACCCGAGGATGATCATTGTAAGTTGTTGTTTGACTATATTGATGGCAATGGAGAGAAAGATTGGTTCAGCCCAGGCAGCCCAGAGGTCGATGTTGGTATTCATGAAAACCTGATAGCGCTGAGGAATCTCTATAAAGCGCAAAACATGACATCCGGGCTACCGGTTTGGAACAGCTGTGTTGTCACGTTGGATACCGTGCTGGGGAAGTTGAAAATTGATTTCAACTACATTGCGCCAGAAGAAGGTTGAGTGTTTTTTTCCTGTAAAGCCCTGGGAGATTTACTCAACGTAAATCTCCCAGGTTCAGCGCTATCTCCATGAAGTGGTGGAATCTTTTATCGTTCATGGCATCCGCAGGATTTTGTCTCATTATCATACCGATCATGATACCGCACCCACTCCATGATCTCGTCCTCATTTCTGCCCTTGGGCGTGAGGTCGAGGTAGTTGTAGGCGCCGACCAGCATGTCCAGACCACGGGCATAGGTTGAATAGGCGGAGGATAATGGGGCAGACCACGTTTAAATAAACGTGGACTGTCCCTGAGGGATCTTTCGTGGGTGTGACTCCAAAATCGCCATAAGGCAAAACTTGAACAGAAAAAGGACACTTCAGTAGCCATGCCAAAATTTGCTTGTGTATGCGGTCACGTCATTAACCTGTCTCAAGGGACGTCCGAGTGTGAAATGTCTCTGGTCGCTGAACAGAAGATAGATGAAATTGGCTATGAGCTGTCAAATCGCTGGCTGTCTGAAGACGAATTCTACGAAGCGATAGACCAAGGGGCTGTTACGGTTTATCGATGCCAGCAGTGCGGGCGGCTGCACGTGGACCAAGGTGGTGGACAGTTTTCTTCCTATATAAAGGAAGTGAATTAGTTGCACGGGATTGGGCGATTGAAGTAGACGGGATGTCGAGGCCAACTGTGTCGAGCTTTTCCGCGCACACTTAAAAGAGGGGATGATTGGTACAATCAATTTCCGGAGGTCAAAGAGTGATTGCAGAAGATTTTGAACTTGTGACAGCCATTTTTCAGCTGGTTGAGGCCGGAATTGTTCACGGTTATGACGCTTTTCGATACCGCGTTGAATGGGGGGGGAACTATATGGAGGCAGACCTCGCCGTTGAAAAAAATGGCTCAGAAATCTGGGACGCTGAAACTGATTTCAACCATTCGAAAATCTATGCGCTTGTAGAAAAATTACACGAGCATGCAGTCGCTCGCGGTGAGCCCTGGAAGGCATTTGTTCTCTCCTATCGCGAAGGCGAACAAGTGAAAACGAAATTCGACTATTGATTCCGATTGTCTTCAGCCTTTTATCCCTAAAGCAAAATCAAAAGATCGCAGCCTTCGGCAACTCCTACACATACCCTCTGTAGGACCTGCCAAAGCCTGCGATCTTTTGATCTTTTACTTCGGATAAAGCGGCGGCAACCCGCTGTCACCCACCGGGTCCTGCACCCGTTCCGCCGCGGGAATCGTGCGAATCGCCCGCCACAAATCCTCACCCTGCCAATGCTGGCCCGTCTCGCTGTACAGCGCACCATTCAACCCATCCAGCGCATCCGACAACGGCACAAACCGCGCTGCCATATCCGCCAGTGTCTCCGGCTGCTGACGCGCCCACGCATCCAGTGCCTGCCGCGTCGCTTGCGGATCATTCGCTTGGCTCGCGCGTTTGATGTCATCCATCAGCGTGCGTGGGCTCGGGCCGGTTTGTGCGGCGCGGTGCACGGCCGGTTGCCAGCGGGCGCGCCACCACAGGCCGAAGCCGAGGAGGGTGGTGCAGGCGAGGATCAGGGTGCTGAGTTTCCACCACCACAACACATCGTTATCGACGACGCTCGGTTGCAAATTGCCGGTCGGGGTGTCGACTTGCAGGCTTGGGTTATTGGCCACTTGCAGGGTGCGCGCCGGCAGGCTGCTGTGTTCCAGGTGATCTTCAAAGGTGTTCCACCAGACCACGTCCACCGTCGGCAAATCGATGGCGCCGCTGCGGCTCGGCACCAGCGCTTCGCGTTCTTCGCGGCTGCCGACAATGCCCCGGTCAGTGCTCTGGTTGCTCAGCACCGGTTGGTCGGGGTAGCGGCGCAGGCCGTTGACGTCGGTGGCGGGCAGCGCCGGCAATTGCGAGGCGGCCAGGCCTTCGACTTTCAACGTCAGGCTGCGGGTCAGGGAATCGCCGACCTGAGTGTGTTCCGGTTCCGGGTTCCAGCTTTCGCTGAGACTCAGGCTGCGTGCGGGCAGCCACGGCGCGTCGACCGGGTAGGTCAGGGGCTTGGGTTTGACGGTCAGGGGGATTTCGGCGGAACTGACGCGCATCAGTTTGCCCGGCTTCGGCCCCTGCGCATTCGCGTCCTGTGACGGCTGCGTATCGACCAGTGTCGCGCTGAAGGTCTGCGGCGCAATGGTCAGCAAACCGCTGTGTTGCGGGTAGATTGCATAGCGCATTTCGATCACGCCATGGCGCACACCGTTGAGGTCTTTTTCGTAGGTGCGCGTGTCGCCCAATTGTTCGATGCGCGCATCGGCGATTTGCAGCGGCGTCAGGCTGCTGTCGTCGTACAGCGACACCGAATGGTAGATGCGCAAAGTCAGGATCGCCTGCGCCTGCACATAGACGCTGGACTGATCGAGGCTGGCTTCGATGAACACCGGATCAAGGCTGTTCTGGTTCTCGCGGGTGTCGCTTTCGACCACTTGTACGGTGATCGGCTGGCTCTGCGCGTCGCCCAGTTGCAGCGGCGGGATCACCACGCTGCCGTTCTCTTTCGGCAGCAGGGTGATGATCCAGCGCGTGGTCGCGCGGTTGTCGCCATTGAGGGTATTGAGCTGGTTGACCTGCCGCGTGCCGCGCACTTCGAACAATGCCTCCAGCGCGGTCAGATCGGGTTTGCCGAACTGGGTGACGTCGCTGGTTTCGAGGGTGAGTTCGACCGTCTCGCCGGAGTTCAGGCGACTGCGATCCACACTGGCGGTCAGCTCGGCCGCCTGGGCGGTGGCCGTGCAGAGCAGCAGGGGCAGCAAGAGAGCGGTGAAGCGGGTCATCGAGTGTTTTCCTGATCCTGATGTTGTTGCTGTTCGTACCAGAATTTGCGTCGCAGCAATTCGCCCGGATCATCCGGGATCTTGCCCAGCCATTGCTCCAGTGCCTGACGCTGTTCGCCTTGGAGGTTGTCTTCACTCGGGCGCAGCGTCGGCACGGTGTCCGTTTGTTCTTCCTCGTCGCTGCCTGGCACTTCGTTGGGGCCTGGCTGCGGCGGCGTGGTCGTTGGCGGTTCGCTGGCCGACTCGACAGGCTGCGACGGGCTCTGGGTTTCACTGTTCACGGCGGGCGGCGGCGTGGTCGCGGGCGCTGGTTCGTCGCCCGGCAGACTTTGCTGTTCGCTCGGCTGGGTGTCCGGCTCGGCCGGCGGCGGCGTGTTTTTCTGCTTGAGCAGGTTTTCCACCAGCGCCTTGTTGGTTTGCGCCGGGCGCAAATCCGGTTGCAGCTCCAGGGCCTGCTCATAGGCGTCGATCGCTGCTTCCAGCTCACCGCTTTTTGCCAAAGCATTGCCACGATTGTAGTGGGCGCGGGCATCGCTGCCTTCGGCAAAGCGCTGGGCGGCGCCACTGTAGTCGCCGGCTTCGTACAACGCCACCCCTTGCCATTGGTGATCGTCAAAATGCTGCGCGGCTTCGGCCGGGCGCTTCTGTTTGAGCAGGTGCAGGCCCTGTTGATCGGGGCGCAGCCACAAATCCTCAAAGTCAAAAGCGTAGCTCGGCTGCGGCAGACACAGCAGTAACGGCAGGCAGAACAACCAGCCACGACGCCCGGCGCAGGCGGCGAGCAACAACAGCGGCAACAGCAGCCAGTAACCCTGATCGGCCCAGGTATCGAGACGCACGGTCTGGCCATCGTCGCGCAGACTGCGTGGACCGTTAAGCAGGCCGAGCGCGCCTAGATCCGCTTCGTCGAGTCGGGCAGGGTGGTATTCGCCGCCGACGCTGTTGAGGAATGCGCTCAGGCCCGGACTGTCGAGTTGCGGCACGCGAATCGCGCCTTGCTCGTCCTTGAGGAAACTGCCGTCCTCCTGAGCAATCGGCGCGCCTTCAGCGGTGCCGATGCCGAGCATCAACAGTTGTGCCGACTCACCGTTGAGGGCACGCCGAATGCCCTGACGCTCCTCTTCGTTCAATGACGAGCCGATCAGCAAAATCCGCCCCTGACCGAGCGCGCCCTGTTTCAACAAGGCCAGCGCTTTGCTCACGGCCAGATCGGCGCGATGGCCGCTTTCTGGCATTAACGATGGCTTGAGCGCATCGAGCAGATTGCGACTGGTCGCCAGGTCATCCGACAGCGGCACCAGCGTGTGCGCGCTGCCGGCGTAGACGACGATGGCGGTCTGCGCATCGCTGCGCGCCTGCAACAGGTCGAAGAGCTTGCGCCGCGCTTGTTCCAGTCGCGTTGGCGGCGAGTCGGTGGCGAGCATTTCCGGGGTCAGTTCCAGCACCACCACCAAGGGATCGGCGGGCTTCTGGCTGGTCTGTTCGACGCGCTCCCAACTCGGCCCGAGCAGCGCCAGAATCGTCAGCAACCACGCCACGCCAAGGGCGATCCACGGCAGTTTGCTGTCGCGACCACTGCCGCCACTGAGCAGGGTGGCATGAAAGGCCGGCGGCAAAATCATCTGCCAGCGCCCGGCGCGTTTCTGCCGGTGCCAGAGTTGCCAGATCAGCCAGCCGAGCAGCGGCAGCAACAGTAACCACCACGGACGGAACCAGTGCGGCCAGAGCGCGATCATCGGCGCCTCCGCAGACGCAGGCGCTTGAGGCGCTCGCGCCAGTCAGGCAGTGGACTTTGCAGATACAGTTCCTTGGTGAACAGGCGTTGCAGCGGGTTGTCCGGCCACAATTCACGGGCGACCAGCAACAGGCTCAACCATAACGCCAGCGCCAAAGGCCAGTGGTACAGGGCTTGTGCCGGGCGGGCCTGGGTCGGTTGCTGGGTGACCGGTTCGAGTTGATCGAGGGTGTCTTTGATGGCTTGCAGTTCTTTGCCATCGTGGGCGCGGAAATACTGGCCGCCGGTGACTTCGGCGATGGCTTTGAGCGCCGGCTCGTCGAGGTCCAGGCTCGGATTGACGCCCAGCAGACCGGTCGAGCCGCTGTCCTCTGGATTGGCACCGATACCGATCGGGTAGATTTTTACGCCTTCGCTGGCGGCCAGTTTTGCCGCCGTCAGCGGATCGATTTCGCCGCCATTGTTGGCGCCATCAGTGACCAGAATCAGTACGCGACTTTGCGCCGGGCGCATGCGCAGGCGTTTCAGTGCCAGACCGATGGCATCACCGATGGCGGTGTTCTTGCCGGCAATACCGATGCGCGCTTCGTCGAGCCAGACGCGCACGGTGTGGCGATCAAACGTCAGCGGCGCTTGCAGATAAGCCTGACTGCCGAACAGGATCAGGCCGACACGGTCGCCATCGCGGCTTTCAAGGAAGTCGCCCAGCAGATGTTGCACCAGCGTGAGACGACTGACCTCTTCGTCCTGCCATTGCATATCGGGGAAATCCATCGAGCCGGACACGTCCACCGCTACCAGCAGATCACGCCCGCTGGCAGCAATCGGCAGTGGTTCGCCGAGCCATTGCGGGCGGGCGGCGGCGGTCAATAGCAACAGCCACAACAGCATGAACGGTGCTTGCTGGCGCCACGCCGGCAGGTTGGCGCGGGCGCGGCGGCGGGCGAGGCCTTCCAGATCGGCGAGAAAACTCACTTTCAAGGCTGGCTCGCCACTGTCCGCCACTGGCAGCACCAGACGCATCAGCCACGGCAGCGGCACCAGCACGAAGATCCACGGCCAGGCGAACTCAAACATGTTTGCGAATCCACGTGTCGACAGCCTGGGTCAGGCCGGCGATCGCTTTGTCGTCGAGTTTGCATTCCGGTTTGTACGCGCCTTCGACCAGCACCATCCAGCGCGTCAGACCGGCCGCCGGACAACGGTTGTCGAGAAAGGCCAGCCATTTACGCCCGTTGAGGGTGTGGCTCTGGCTGTAGGGGTAATGGTTGCGGCACAGGCGTTTGAGCAGGCCGTTGAGTTGCTGCAGCCAGGCACCGGCCGGGGCGCCGTCGTAGGGTTTGGGCATTTGTGCGAGTTCAGCGAGGGCGGCGACGCGCACCGGGTCGAGCGGCTGCTCGGCACGGACGATCGGGCGTTTCCTCATGGGAATGAAGCGGCGCAGCTTCCACACGGCGAAACCGAGCAGCGGCAATAACAACAGGAGCAGCCACCAGCCCGGCGCCGGCGGCCAGAAGGCAATCGGTGGCGGCGAGATCAGCGGTTGCAGTTGTTCGAGGCCGTTCATCGACCTTTCCCCGGACGCTGCGGATTGAGGAATTCGCGCATCTGCTCGACCATTTCACTTTGCGTGCTCAGCGGCATCAGCAACACCCGCAGCTTTTGCGCGAGCAGTTCCCAGCGAGCGATGCGTGCTTCGGCCTGGGCACGATAGGTCTGGCGCAGCTCGAAGTTCAACGTGTCGAGTTCCAGTTGCGCACCGCGTTGTGCGAAGCGCAACAGCCCGGCGGCGGGCAGGGCGTGATCCAGCGGATCGGAAATCGGCAACATCAACAGGTCGCAATGACGCGATAACAGGCTGAGCTGTTGCTCGGCGCTGTCGGACAGTGCGCGTTCGTCACAGATCACGATGGCCAGGCTGCCTGGACGCAACACTTCGCGGGCACGGCGCAAAGCCACGCCAAACGCATCGCGATCCGGCTCACGCTCGCTGTGCAGCGACTGGTTGACCTTGACCAGACGGTTGAGCAATTGCAGCAGGCTCTGTTTGCTGCGTCGAGGTTTGATTTCGTAGTGCTCGTTGTCGCCGAATACCAGCCCGCCAACCCGGTCATTGTGGCCAAGTGCGGCCCAGCCGATCAGTGCCGCGACTTGCGCCGCGAGGACCGATTTGAACATCAGCCCCGAGCCGAAAAACAGCCGTGTGCTTTGCTCGACCATGATGAAAATCGGCCGTTCGCGTTCTTCATGGAACAGCTTGGTGTGCGGCTCTTGCGTGCGTGCGGTGACGCGCCAGTCGATGGTGCGCACGTCGTCGCCGGCCTGATAGACCCGCACCTGATCGAAGTCGACGCCACGGCCACGGAATTTCGAGTGATGCAGGCCGATCAGCGGGCTGCGCTGACTCGGCGTGGAAAACAGCTGCACCTCACGCACACGGTGACGCATCTCGATCAGCTCGGCGAGGCTGACGCGGATGCCCGGTTCGGACGGCAGGGAGGCGTTCATGGGGGTCAAGCGACGGCTACGACGTCGAGAATCCGCTGCACCACCCGATCCTGATCGATGCCGGCGGCTTCGGCTTCAAACGACAGGATGATGCGGTGACGCAACACATCGAACAGCACCGCTTGAATGTCTTCCGGGCTGACGAAGTCGCGACCGGCCAGCCAGGCGTGGGCGCGGGCGCAGCGGTCAAGGGCAATCGAGCCACGCGGGCTGGCGCCATAGGCGATCCACTCGGCCATTTCCGGGTCGAACTTGGCCGGGTTGCGCGTGGCCATGACCAGTTGCACGAGGTATTCCTCCACGGCGTCGGCCATGTACAGACCGAGGATTTCCTTGCGTGCAGCAAAGATCGCCTGTTGGCTGACGCGGCGCTCGGGCTTGGTTTCACCGTTCAACGCTTCGCCACGGGCCTGCTGCAGGATGCGGCGTTCGACGGCGGCGTCCGGGAAACCGATTTTCACGTGCATCAGGAAGCGGTCGAGTTGCGCTTCCGGCAGCGGGTAAGTGCCTTCCTGCTCGATCGGGTTTTGCGTGGCCATCACCAGAAACAACGGCGACAGCTCATAAGTGCTGCGGCCGACACTGACTTGACGCTCGGCCATGGCTTCGAGCAGCGCCGATTGCACCTTGGCCGGGGCGCGGTTGATTTCGTCCGCCAACACCAGGTTGTGGAAGATCGGCCCTTGCTGGAACACGAAACTACCGGTTTCCGGGCGATAGATCTCGGTGCCGGTGATGTCGGCCGGCAGCAGATCCGGGGTGAACTGAATGCGATGGAACTGGGCTTCGATGCCCTCGGCGAGTTCTTTGATCGCTTTGGTCTTGGCCAGACCCGGAGCGCCCTCGACCAGCATGTGGCCATCGGCGAGCAGGGCGATGAGCAAACGCTCGATGAGTTTTTCCTGGCCGAGAATCTGCGTTGAAAGAAAGGTTCGCAGCGCCAGCAGCGCTTCACGATGTTCCATCGGTGACTGTTCCTGGAAAGGGGTGGCCACAGGCGTTCGGATAACGCCGGGGCTGGGGGCGTTACTTTAATCCATCGCGGGGGGTGGCGACTAACGGCATTTTGTAGAAAAAGGCAAAAGATCGCAGCCTGCGGCAGCTCCTACAGGTGATTGCATTCCAATGTAGGAGCTGCCGCAGGCTGCGATCTTTTGGCTGTCTGTGAAGGCCTCATCGCTGGCAAGCCAGCTCCCACAGGGACCGATGTGTTGCATAGATCGCGTTCACACCGCTGATACCTGTGGGAGCTGGCTTGCCAGCGATGGGGCCAGTCCGGACACCATCAAACTTCGTTGATGAAGGTGCCAGTCCCGTCGAGGATATTCGTCAGGGTCTCGACAACCTCATCCAGATCAACCATATCCGGGTTGAAGCTGATCTCCAGCACATCATCCCCGTTCAACGCATCGGCATCCGCCGCCGCAATCTCGATCTTCAGCAGGGTCGAAGTCAGGGTGACTTTCACACCGTCGAGGGTCGAAGGCTCGCCATCCAGGGTGATTTCCAGCTCATCCTCATCCGGGTAGCGGCTCATCAAGAACATGTCGCCCTTGTCGCTGTGGCAGCAGAGCATGGCCATGTTGTCTTCTTCGTCATCGCAAGGGTTGACGATCAGTAGGGCGGTGGTCATTTGCATGGTCAATTCCTGCCTCAAAGGGCGTGTCGGTCGCTAATGGGCGCGATTCTGCCAGTCCTCGGGAATTTCTGCATGTGAGAGTGTCAGAGGATGTGTCGTGAACGCGACGTGGGTCAATGGTCATTTCTGGCACGCATGTACCGTAAAAACGGGCATTCAGACCAGCGTTTTGCGCCACGAGTGCTAGTGTTTACCGGTGCCAAACCCTCGGTTTACGTGCCAATGACCGAATATGTCGCAGCACCGCAAGCAGACACATTGTCGCACCCTTTAAGCTGCGCAACGGATGAGCACCCGTAAAGGCATTGTCGGCACCGCTGGCAGTCGCTTTTGCAGATGCTCATTCTATGGAAGGTGAATGTGACCTGAGTGTCCCGTCCAGCTTCACCCACCTGTCCCCCTGTTTCCTCTGCCCGAGAATCAGGAACAGGGCGACACAAGCCCCGAAAGGGGTGTTGCACGCGACGCTTTCCATCAATAACAAGCTTAAGCGGAGTACCACAGATGGCGTTCTTCACCGCAGCCAGCAAAGCCGACTTCCAGCACCAACTGCAAGCGGCACTGGCGCAGCACATCAGTGAACAGGCACTGCCACAAGTGGCGCTGTTCGCTGAACAATTCTTCGGCATCATTTCCCTGGACGAGCTGACTCAACGTCGCCTCTCCGACCTCGCTGGCTGTACTCTTTCCGCGTGGCGCCTGCTTGAGCGCTTCGATCACGCGCAACCGCAAGTGCGCGTCTACAACCCTGATTACGAGCGTCATGGCTGGCAGTCGACCCATACAGCGGTCGAAGTCCTGCACCACGACCTGCCATTTCTGGTCGACTCGGTCCGCACCGAGCTGAACCGCCGCGGCTACAGCATCCACACCCTGCAAACCACCGTGCTCAGCGTGCGTCGTGGCAGCAAGGGCGAGCTGCTGGAAATCCTGCCGAAGGGCAGCACCGGCGAAGGCGTTCTGCACGAATCGCTGATGTACCTGGAAATCGATCGCTGCGCCAACGCGGCCGAACTGAATGTGCTGAGCAAAGAGCTGGAACAGGTTCTCGGTGAAGTCCGCGTCGCGGTCGCCGATTTCGAGCCGATGAAAGCCAAGGTGCAGGAAATCCTCACCAAACTCGACAACAGCGCGTTCGCCGTCGATGCCGACGAAAAGAACGAAATCAAAAGCTTCCTGGAATGGCTGGTGGGCAACCACTTCACCTTCCTCGGCTACGAAGAGTTCGTGGTCACCGATCAGGCCGATGGCGGCCACATCGAGTACGACCAGAACTCCTTCCTCGGCCTGACCAAACTGCTGCGCACCGGCCTGACCTACGAAGACCTGCGCATCGAAGACTACGCCGTTGCCTACCTGCGCGAACCGACCCTGCTGTCGTTTGCCAAAGCTGCGCACCCGAGCCGTGTACACCGTCCGGCGTACCCAGATTACGTGTCGATCCGTGAAATCGACGCTGACGGCAAAGTCATCAAGGAACACCGCTTCATGGGCCTGTACACCTCCTCGGTGTATGGCGAGAGCGTGCGGGTCATCCCGTTCATCCGCCGCAAGGTCGAAGAAATCGAAACGCGCTCCGGCTTCCAGTCCAAGGCTCACCTGGGCAAGGAACTGGCGCAGGTGCTCGAAGTATTGCCGCGTGATGACCTGTTCCAGACTCCGGTCGACGAACTGTTCACCACCGTCATGTCGATCGTGCAGATCCAGGAACGCAACAAGATCCGCGTGTTCCTGCGCAAAGACCCGTACGGTCGTTTCTGCTACTGCCTGGCCTACGTGCCGCGCGACATCTATTCCACCGAAGTTCGCCAGAAGATCCAGCAAGTGCTGATGGAGCGCCTGAAGGCTTCCGATTGCGAATTCTGGACATTCTTCTCCGAGTCGGTACTGGCGCGCGTGCAGTTGATCCTGCGTGTCGACCCGAAAAACCGTCTCGACATCGACCCGGTGCTGCTGGAAAAAGAAGTCGTGCAAGCCTGCCGCAGTTGGCAGGATGATTACGCCGCTCTGACCGTCGAGAGCTTCGGCGAAGCCCACGGCACCAACGTGCTGGCTGACTTCCCGAAAGGCTTCCCGGCCGGCTACCGCGAGCGTTTTGCCGCGCATTCGGCCGTGGTCGACATGCAGCACCTGCTGAGCCTCAACGAAAAAAATCCGTTGGTGATGAGCTTCTATCAGCCGCTCGGTCAGGTCTCCGGCCAGCGCGAGCTGCATTGCAAGCTGTACCACGCCGACACGCCGCTGGCGCTGTCCGACGTCTTGCCGATTCTGGAAAACCTCGGCCTGCGCGTACTGGGTGAATTCCCGTACCGTCTGCGTCACACCAATGGCCGCGAGTTCTGGATTCATGACTTCGCGTTCACTGCCGCTGAAGGTCTGGATCTCGACATCCAGCAACTCAACGACACCCTGCAGGACGCCTTCGTCCACATCGTTCGCGGCGATGCCGAAAACGATGCGTTCAACCGTCTGGTACTGACCGCCGGCCTGCCGTGGCGCGACGTTGCGCTGCTGCGTGCTTACGCGCGTTACCTGAAGCAGATTCGTCTGGGCTTCGATCTGGGCTACATCGCCAGCACCCTGAACAACCACACCGACATCGCTCGCGAGCTGACCCGGTTGTTCAAGACCCGCTTCTATCTGGCGCGCAAACTCGGCAGCGACGATCTGGAAGACAAGCAACTGCGTCTGGAACAAGCGATTCTGACCGCACTGGACGACGTCCAGGTGCTCAACGAAGACCGCATCCTGCGTCGTTACCTCGACCTGATCAAAGCGACTCTGCGGACCAACTTCTATCAGACTGACGCCAACGGCCAGAACAAGTCGTACTTCAGCTTCAAGTTCAACCCGCACGCGATCCCTGAACTGCCGAAGCCAGTGCCGAAGTTCGAAATCTTCGTTTACTCGCCACGCGTTGAAGGCGTGCACCTGCGCTTCGGTAACGTCGCTCGTGGTGGTCTGCGCTGGTCCGACCGTGAAGAAGACTTCCGTACTGAAGTCCTTGGTCTGGTTAAAGCTCAACAAGTGAAGAACTCGGTCATCGTGCCGGTGGGCGCGAAGGGCGGCTTCCTGCCGCGTCGCCTGCCACTGGGCGGCAGCCGTGACGAGATCGCGGCCGAGGGCATCGCCTGCTACCGCATCTTCATCTCCGGTTTGTTGGACATCACCGACAACCTGAAAGACGGCGCACTGGTGCCGCCATTGAACGTGGTTCGCCACGACGATGACGACCCGTACCTGGTAGTCGCGGCGGACAAGGGCACTGCGACCTTCTCCGACATCGCCAACGGCATCGCCATCGACTACGGCTTCTGGCTGGGTGACGCGTTTGCGTCCGGTGGTTCGGCCGGTTACGACCACAAGAAAATGGGCATTACCGCCAAAGGCGCGTGGGTTGGCGTACAGCGTCACTTCCGTGAGCGCGGCATCAATGTTCAGGAAGACAGCATCACTGTGGTCGGCGTCGGCGACATGGCCGGTGACGTGTTCGGTAACGGTCTGTTGATGTCCGACAAGCTGCAACTGGTCGCTGCCTTCAACCACATGCACATCTTCATCGACCCGAACCCGAACCCGGCGACCAGCTTCGTCGAGCGTCAGCGCATGTTCGACCTGCCGCGTTCGGCCTGGACTGACTACGACACCAGCATCATGTCCGAAGGTGGCGGTATCTTCTCGCGCAGCGCGAAGAGCATCGCGATCTCCCCGCAGATGCAGGAACGCTTCGACATCAAGGCTGACAAACTGACCCCGACCGAACTGCTGAACGCCTTGCTCAAGGCACCGGTGGATCTGCTGTGGAACGGCGGTATCGGTACTTACGTCAAAGCCAGCACTGAAAGCCACGCCGATGTCGGCGACAAGGCCAACGATGCACTGCGCGTCAACGGTAACGAACTGCGCTGCAAAGTCGTGGGCGAGGGCGGTAACCTCGGCATGACCCAACTGGGTCGTGTGGAATTTGGTCTGAATGGCGGCGGTTCCAACACCGACTTCATCGACAACGCCGGTGGCGTGGACTGCTCCGACCACGAAGTGAACATCAAGATCCTGCTGAACGAAGTGGTTCAGGCCGGTGACATGACCGACAAGCAACGCAACCAGTTGCTGGCGAGCATGACCGACGAAGTCGGCAATCTGGTGCTGGGCAACAACTACAAGCAGACTCAGGCCCTGTCCCTGGCGGCCCGTCGTGCCTATGCGCGCATCGCTGAGTACAAGCGTCTGATGAGCGATCTGGAAGGCCGTGGCAAGCTGGACCGCGCCATCGAGTTCCTGCCGACCGAAGAGCAACTGGCCGAGCGTATTGCCGAAGGCCACGGTCTGACCCGTCCTGAGCTGTCGGTGCTGATCTCGTACAGCAAGATCGACCTCAAAGAGCAACTGCTGGGCTCGCTGGTGCCGGACGATGACTACCTGACCCGCGACATGGAAACGGCGTTCCCGCCGACCCTGGTCAGCAAGTTCTCCGAAGCCATGCGTCGTCACCGTCTGAAGCGCGAGATCGTCAGCACCCAGATCGCCAACGACCTGGTCAACCACATGGGCATCACCTTCGTTCAACGACTCAAAGAGTCGACCGGCATGAGCCCGGCGAACGTCGCTGGCGCTTATGTGATCGTGCGCGACATCTTCCACCTCCCGCACTGGTTCCGTCAGATCGAAGCGCTGGACTACCAAGTCAGCGCTGATGTGCAGCTGGAGCTGATGGACGAGCTGATGCGTCTGGGCCGTCGCGCTACGCGCTGGTTCCTGCGTGCCCGTCGCAACGAGCAGAACGCTGCCCGTGACGTCGCGCATTTCGGTCCGCACCTGAAAGAGCTGGGCCTGAAACTCGACGAACTGCTGAGCGGCGAAATCCGTGAAAACTGGCAGGCGCGTTATCAGGCGTACGTCGAAGCCGGTGTGCCGGAACTGCTGGCGCGTATGGTTGCGGGCACCTCGCACCTGTACACGCTGCTGCCGATCATCGAAGCGTCCGACGTGACTGGCCAGAACCCTGCTGAAGTGGCCAAGGCCTACTTCGCCGTGGGCAGTGCGCTGGACATCACCTGGTACCTGCAACAGATCAGCGCTCTGCCGGTTGAAAACAACTGGCAGGCTCTGGCCCGTGAAGCGTTCCGTGATGACGTCGACTGGCAGCAACGGGCGATCACCATCTCCGTCCTGCAACAGGGCGACGGCACACTGGACGTGGAAGCACGTCTGGCGCTGTGGATGGAACAGCACGAAAGCATGATCTCGCGCTGGCGCGCCATGCTGGTGGAAATCCGCGCGGCAAGCGGCACGGACTACGCCATGTATGCGGTGGCCAACCGTGAGTTGCTGGATTTGGCGTTGAGCGGGCAAGCGGTCGTGCCTGCGGTTGCTGCGAATGCCGAGCTTGAACTGGCGTAAGTAGTGGTTGAATAAAAAGCCCCGCTCTCGGAAGAGGCGGGGCTTTTTCATTGTTCTGATTTAAACCAGTTCCGAACAACGAAAGGCGAAAGCGCGTACGCCATCGGCATGAGGCAAGGAAGTGCCAGCCCCGACAATCTGATCATTTTGGGTGGCTATGGATATGCCGAAATCGAGAACATCAGTCAGATTAATGGACAAAAAACCTTTATCTGCAAAATTGGTGTCTTGAACGCCCTTCAGGTCGAACTTGGCAATGATCGTTTTTGAGTCTTCCTCTCCTAAGGTGTCGGCGATAACCAATATGTGCTTACCCTGTCGCAGGGTGCCTTTATGCCATTGAATTCCCATCGGCGCGCGTGGATATGAGGTAATCAATGGCTTGCCTTGATTAAAAGAAGAGGCCAATGCGCCTTCGTTGTCGATACAAAACAATAGGCCACTATGAGTACCGTTCGACGACGTGCTACCAATACCCAGGATATTGCCGTCTGGTAATTCTATAAGTTGACTTGTACCGCCACGATGCTGATCAGTTTCAATTACCGCGAAGCCTTTGTTTCCGAACTCTTTAATGATCTCACCCTGTGCATTGAAGCGAGCAATCATCGGCTTCATTTTGCCATTCACGGCAGTGCTTCCACCAACGGCAAACGATCCGTCCTGGAGCCCTATCAGTGAAGCAGCCGTTGTGTAATTAGCGAGATACTGGACAGCGACATAGCCTTTTTCATGGAAATCCATGTCCAGCGAACCGTTCTTTTCCAGCCTCATCAATAAACCGATCTTGTCGCTAAAGCTATATAGATGATTGCTGATAATCATCAGCTTGCCGTCGGGCAAGTCAATGGAGTTTCCACCTTCGAGGGACGCCGATGCGTCTTTATTGGCGATCTCCTCTCTGGACAATCGGTAGGCGGGTGTCGAGATGGGATCAACTATCAGTACCCCATCGTTTCCAAATGCCTTGACGGGCAATCCCTTATCGTCGAAAAGAGCCAGACCACGCAGCGGTGGGGTCGAAGGATCGTACTCGAACCACCCTTCAAGCAGTATTGTCTTGTCTTTGAGTACACGAACACCCATGCCCGTTGATCGTTCGCCGACGGCGAACTCACCAATGACACTTCCTTGATCACCGAAATCGGGATCTTGTCGACCATTAGTCTTCAGGCGCACGATTGAGAAACGTTTTCCAGCTCTGCCGGCGATCAACAGTTTGTCGTCCGGCGCGACGGTGATGCCCCACACAAATCCATTGCTGCCATCCGGATATTTTAACCAACTCACGCCTGATTCATCAGATCCAAAAGTTGGGTCGAGCGCTTCCACGTTAGCGCTGTTGATAATGTTAGACATTGTCTGCTCCTCAAATCTGTAGCTTCTGCATACCTCGATAACCGACCTGGGATCGAGAGATCAATACTGTCAAGTTATTGGAAGCCGATTTGGCGAGGCGGTCTACTGTCAGGGTTAACAGTAGACAGATGAAGGTATCTGTGAAGTTCGTGGGGCGCGGTACCTCGCATTTGCTGAAAATTCCTGATTTTACTTGGTTGAACCGGAAATCCCTGGTGTCGTGAGATGTTGAGGGTTTTGGGGGCAATACTGGCCCCTTCGCGAGCAGGCTCCCACAGGGGGAATGCATTTCAAATGTGGGAGCGAGCCTGCTCGCGAAAGAACTCTTACATTCAATACAACTTTTTATCTTGTTCACTATCGAGCATCGACACTTTATCCGCCGGCCGCGCGACCAAATTGTTGAGCGACTGGTCAAACTTCTGCAACGCCCGAACTTGCACATCCTGCTGCTGATTAATATCGGCAACTATCTCTTCCGACCGCTTGAAGTCCGCCCACACCGGCGTCAGCTCTCGCGCCTCCGAACCTTTCGCCGTACCGATGTAGTTCAACTGCGCATCATAAAAGTCGGCACTGACATCAGCTTTGATGTCGGAACTGCGCGAGGTAATCAACTGGCTGTGGGTATCGACAATCGCCACCACATCCGGTCTGGCTGCGCGCAGGCTCTGCATGTCCGGATACACCGTCACTGAGCCAAACTGACGTTGCAGGGATGCATTGACCCAGTCCACCGCCATGTCCGGTTTCGAGCTGGCGACGTAGGCGTCATGGATCGGCTGCACCAGCAGGCTCTGGCCGAAACCGGTGCCGGCGTTGGCCTGATAGTCGCGCAGGTATTCGCGATTGGTCTGGGTGCTTGGGCTGTAGATGACGCCGAGCGCGACGCCGGGACCGCTTTTCACCTGAGTGGCGCTGCTGCGGCCGGTGGGATGGGGGAGCAGGGTGTCCAGTGAGGAAACGGCTTGAGGCGCGGTGGGTACCGAACAGGCTGACAGCGTTAAAACCGATATCGCCAGTACACTGGTGAACGCAAGTTTCATGGTGTTTCTCCCGTGAAACAACATCAGTCGGAAAGTTTTAAAGGTCGTTGGTGACGACCGTTAATTCAGACTAAACCCGCCAACCTGACAATTTGCTGAGTTAAAACGTGTTAGATAGTTTCATTTGCTGTAACCCGGCGCGGTTAATTGCGCCGGGAAATAAAAAGGCGCGAAACGATGATTTGCGCCCGTTTATTTATGGCTGGTTAAACAGCCATCAGTTTTTCAGCGGGATCAGCACTTGCTCATCCGGGGCCAGCACCATGAACACCAGCAACTTCGCAGGTTTGCTCTGGCTGGCATTTTTCGACACCAGATGTTCGGAACCGGCCGGTTCGTACCAGAACTGACCCTTCTTGTAGGTGATTGCCTGTTCGCCTTTTACCTGGGAAATCACCTCGCCTTCGAGCACGTAGGCCATGGCGGTGCCGTCGTGTTTATGGGCGATGGAGGATTGGCCGGGTTTGTAGTCGACTTCGATCATCATGGCTTTTTTGCCGGGGGCGTTTTTCAGCCTCTGGTCTTGCAGGACGGTGACTTTTTCAGATGGGTCGTGGGCGAAGGCGGCAGAGGCGCAGAGGCTCAGGGCGAGGGCGGCGGCGAAGAAGGGCAGGGCTTTCATGGCGGGTTACCTGTGATGGCTGGGGGTGCAATCACAGTAGTCCGCAGGGTGGGGCATTCAAACGGCCAATATTCGGGAAGATCAGGTGACCAATCGGCGGTTATTCAGCGTGTTTGAGTACGCCATCGCTGGCAAGCCAGCTCCCACAGGTTTTGTGTCGTTCATTAAATTATCGAACGACGCTGAACCCTGTGGGAGCTGGCTTGCCAGCGATAGCGTCAGATCAGACGATAGGGAAGCTGTTGAAATCCACGCTATTAGCCAACCGACTATCGATCAAGTCAATAAACCCCTGCGCTTCGGGCCGGTTGAAATGCGCTTGCATCGCCGCTTCCGACTGCCAGCGCGCACTAACCGTCCAGCGGTGGCTGTCCTCGGGGCAGCGGTCGACTAGGTAGGAATCGCAGCCTGGCGTTTCGCGCAGGGTTTCGACGATCCTCTGCAGTTGCCTGCCCAGTTCATCCGAGCGGCCGGCGGCAGCTTGCACCTGGACCGTATTGATCACTTCGTTGGACATTGCTCACACTCCTGAATCAGGCCGGACGAATCCTGCTCATTGAGGGATAACGCCTGTGCAGGATAGGCCTGCACCCCCGGAACACCAATAACCAATCGGCGGTTAAATCTTTAGGCCAATCGCTCAGGCGACCTGCTGGAGGATGTCGCGCAGGCGATCCAGCGCAATGTCGATGTCGAGGGTTTCGATGGCACCGAAGCCGAAGTACAGGCCGTTCTTCGGCGGTTGCTGATGATAAAAACCATTGATCGAGTACAGCCCGACTTCAACTTTTTTCGCCAATTCGATCACCAGCGGCAGGTCGATCGGCACCTTGCAGAACACTGCCATATGGAACCCGGCGCTGGCCGGCACCGCCTCAAGCCATGGCGACAAATCATCCGCCATGCGCGCCAGAATCCGCTCGCGGCGCTGCGCATAAATCGCATGACAACGGCGGATATGCTTGAGCAGGCAACCCTCGGCGATGAACTTGGCCAGCGCCCATTGCGGCAGGGTCGAGGCGTGCAGATCGGTGAGCTGCTTGGCGCGGATCACCGCTTCGAGAATCGCCGGCGGCAGAATCGCATAACCCAGACGCAACTCCGGCAGCAGGGTTTTCGAGAAGGTGCCGACGTAGGCGACGATGCCGCGCTGGTCGAGATTGAACAGCGAATCGGTGGGCCGCCCCTCGTAGCGGAACTCACTGTCATAGTCGTCCTCGATGATGATCGCGCCCAGCTCATGGGCACGGGCCAGCAAGGCTGCACGGCGCGCCTGACTCATCGGCATGCCCAACGGAAACTGGTGCGACGGCGTGACATAGATGAGGCGCGTGCCATCGGGAATGTGCTCGACCTGAATGCCCTCGGCGTCCACCGGCACGCCGACCACCTCGGCGCCATGGGTGCCGAACAACAGGCGCGCAGGCGGATAACCGGGATCTTCCATCGCCACCAGACTGCCGGGGCTGATCAGCACACGGGTGATCAGGTCCAGCGCCTGTTGCGCGCCGTTGCACACGACGATGTCTTCGTCCTGACAGTTGATCCCGCGGGAAAACGCGATGTGCCGGGCAATCGCATTGCGCAGCGCCGGCAGGCCTTCGGCCACGCTGTAGAAGCCTTTGGACTGGCTCATCTGGCGCATCGCATGGGCGACGCAGCGGCGCCAGTCATCCTGCGGGAACTGGCCCTTGCTGGTCGCGCCACCGATGAAGTCGTAACGCAGCGAGCCTTCCAGTGTCGGATGGCGCAGGAACACCGGCAGATTGCGCCAGCTCTCGATCACCTCGGCACTGGCCAGTTCGCTGTGGCTTTGCATGCGCTGGATTTGCGCCGGGCGTGCGTTGACGTAGGTGCCTTTGCCGATCACTCCGGTGAGGAAGTTTTCGTAGGTCAGTTGTGCGTAGGTGTCGGAAATGGTCTTGCGTGAGATGCCCAGTTGCTCGGCGAGCAGACGGCTGGGCGGCAACTGCGTGCCAGCGGCCAGACGCCCGGATTCAATGGCGCCGCGCAGTTGCTGATACAACTGACCGGCAAGATCCTTGCGGCCGTTGATCACGACGTGAAGTTCCATACCGACGAGGCTCCCGAGACTATTTGGCGTGCCCGCCAGATTACCGCTGTTGCGGGACCGGCAATAGTTGCCTACCCGAAAAACCCGAAATTGGCCCCAATCCCTGTA
>NZ_AKJR01000194.1:0-16406 GCF_000282235.1 Pseudomonas sp. GM24
CGCGATAGCGGAGTGTCAGACACTGATAATTCAACTGTCAGACCGCTATCGCGAGCAGGCTCACTCCTAAAGGGTTTTGTGTGAGCCCGTTATTGTTGCTGGACGGAGATGATCGGCGTCGGCGAGACGAACACCTTCGCATGCATCTGCTCACACCCACCGCCACGGCGCATGCCGCGCACCGGGCAGGCATCCAGATAATCCAGACCCACCGCCAGCTTCAAATGCCGTTCCGGCCGCGCCAGCTCATTGGTCACGTCAAAGCTGTACCAGGCGTCATCCAGCCATGCTTCCGCCCAGGCATGGCTGGCCAGATGCTCGCAATCCTCGCTGTACAGATACCCCGACACATAACGCGACGGAATCCCGAGACTGCGCGCGCAGGCCAAAAATGCGTGAGCGTGATCCTGACAAACCCCGGCACGCCCGGCGAAAGCTTCCGCCGCGCTGGTGTCTACTTCGGTCGAACCGGGCGTGTAGGTCATGTGCTGATTCAAACCGTGCATCAAATCAATCAGCGCCGTGCGATCGCGCCGTTGCTTGCAGGACTTTTCGGCAAACGCGCGCAAGGCCTCGTCCGCCTCGGTCAATCGGGTAAAACGCAGAAACGGCAACGCCGACTGGCTCTCATGCTCCGCCTCACGCAGCTCATCGATATCGACCTGCCCGCGCGCGCCGATGATGATCGCTTCGTGCGGCTCGTCCATGGTCAGCACGTGCAGAATATTGCCGAACGGATCGAGCTGCGCGCGCACCGGGCGCGGCAGATCGAGTTGCCAGCTCAACACGTGCTGACGCTCGCTGTCGTGGGGGGTCAGTCGCAGGTACTGGATGCTCGCCCGCACCTGATCTTCGTAGTGATAGGTGGTCTCGTGGCTAATGGAAAGTCTCATGCAGCCTCCAGGTAGGAACTGTGAATGGCGTTACCCAACTGGCGCACCAGCGGGATGAATTCGGTCAGCCAGGCGTGCAGGCCTTCCTCGAGAATTTCGTTGATGCCGGTGTAGCGCAGACGCGCATCCATCTCTGCCGCCAGACGTTGAGCCGGACGGCCATTGGCGCCGGGCAGTTGCGCGAGGATCTGATCGATCTCTTCGGTGCAGGCACGCAGTGAACGCGGTACGTCGGCACGCAACAGCAGCAACTCGGCGACATGTCTGGCGCCCGGCGCATCGCGGTAGATTTCGGTGTAGGCCTCGAATGACGACAAGGCACGCAGCAAGGCACTCCACTGGTAATAGGCGTGGGCCGTGCCGTCGCTGACCGCTTCGGCCTGATCGCCAGCCATTTCGTAACGGGCATCGAGCAGTCGCAAGGTGTTGTCCGCACGCTCGATAAACGTCCCGAGACGAATAAAACGAAACGCATCGTTGCGCATGATTGTGCCGTACGACGCACCACGGAACAGGTGCGAACGTTCCTTGATCCACTCGCAGAAACGGCTCATGCCATAGCGACTGAGACCCTGTTCGGCGATTCCGCGAATCTCCAGCCACGTCGCATTGATGTTCTCCCACATGTCCGCCGTGATGCGTCCGCGAACCGCGTGCGCACTGGCTCGCGCTGCACCGAGGCAACTGTAGATGCTCGCCGGATTGGCCGCATCGAGGGCGAAGAAGTGCAGCAGCCGTTCGGCATGCAACGCGCCGTGACGCTCCAGGTAATCGTCGAGGGTGCCGGTAATCAGCAGCGGCATGGCCAATTCGTGCAGACCGTCACCGCGACCGTCCTGCGGCATCAGCGACAGCGAATAACTGATGTCGAGCATCCGTGCGAGGTTTTCCGCCCGCTCCAGGTAACGCGACATCCAATACAGATCCGAGGCAGTTCTACTTAACATGGCAAGCTTCCTTCAATCCTCGACCACCCAGGTGTCCTTGGTACCGCCGCCCTGGGAGGAATTCACCACCAGGGAGCCTTCACGCAGTGCCACACGGGTCAAACCACCGGGCACCACGCGGGTTTCGCGCCCGGACAAGACAAACGGGCGCAAGTCGATATGGCGCGGCGCAATGCCGTTTTCGACAAAGGTCGGACAGGTCGACAGCGACAGCGTCGGTTGCGCGATATACGCATGGGGCTTGGCCTTGATGCGTTCGCGGAAGGCATCGATTTCCGCTTTCGTCGATGCCGGCCCCACCAACATCCCGTACCCGCCG
Organism: Pseudomonas sp. GM24; assembly: GCF_000282235.1. Lineage (NCBI taxonomy): Bacteria > Pseudomonadati > Pseudomonadota > Gammaproteobacteria > Pseudomonadales > Pseudomonadaceae > Pseudomonas > Pseudomonas sp. GM24. The sequence goes on from NZ_AKJR01000194.1 coordinate 2,160, forward strand.
GACCCCTGAGTTTCCTTGACCACCAGATCTGGAAGATTGGCCAGCACATGGGAAAGTTCAGACGGGTTGCGGCACTGCCAGGTCGGCACGTTCTTCAGGATCGGCTCTTCATCGAGGTAGAAACGGATCATGTCGGTGACAAACGGGTATACCGATTTGTCGTCCGCCACACCGGTGCCGATGGCGTTGGCCAGAACCACGTTGCCAGAGCGATAGGACGACAGCAGCCCCGGCACGCCGAGCATCGAGTCGGGATTGAACGCCAGCGGATCGAGGAACGCGTCGTCGAGGCGGCGGTAGATCACGTCCACCGCTTTCGGGCCGTCGGTGGTGCGCATGAAGACCTTGTCGTCACGCACAAACAGGTCCGCACCCTCGACCAGTTCAACGCCCATTTCCCGCGCGAGAAACGCGTGCTCGAAGAATGCACTGTTGAAGCGCCCCGGTGTCAGCACCACCACGCTTGGGTCATCAATCGGGCTGGAGCTTTTAAGGGTGTCGAGCAACAGGTTCGGGTAATGATCGATCGGTGCGATGCGCTGGGCGGCGAAAAGCTCCGGGAACAGGCGCATCATCATCTTGCGGTCTTCGAGCATGTAGCTGACGCCGCTCGGCGTACGCAGGTTGTCTTCGAGCACGTAATAGGTGCCGTCGCCGTCGCGCACCAGATCGACGCCGGAGATGTGCGAATAGATATCGCGGTGCAGATCCAGGCCTTGCATCGCCAACTGGTATTGCTCGTTGGCCAGCACCTGTTCGGCGGGAATGATCCCGGCCTTGATAATGCGCTGCTCGTGATAGAGGTCGGCGAGGAACATGTTCAACGCCTTGACCCGCTGGATGCAGCCACGCTCGACGATCCGCCACTCACTGGCAGGGATGCTGCGCGGGATGGTGTCGAAAGGAATCAGGCGCTCAGTGCCCTGCTCGTCGCCATAGAGCGTGAACGTGATGCCGGCGCGATGGAACAGCAGATCGGCCTCGCGTCGCCGCTGGGCCAGCAGTTCGTCTGGCGTATCGGCCAGCCAGCGGGCGAACTCCCGATAATGCGGGCGAACCTGGCCGCCGGCATCGTACATCTCATCAAAATAGGTGCGGATCATGCCGTACTCCTTGTCACCCGGACATACAGGCCTTCGCAAGGCCCGTGCCATCGGCATAAACGCTTTGATTTCAATCGGTTGGAAATACACGCCGCAGGCACCGCACCATTCCTGTGCGGCAAATGCCCCAACCGGATTGCCCCCGCTTCATTGCGACGCACTGCATCGCCTATCACCAGCATAGTCAGAGTTGATTTCACTGCCCGGCGCTGCCTGCGGATAATCCGCGCATCCGCTGCAAAACTTCCCCGCGCACAGCGCCGCGAAGTCGCCAGCTCAACTGACCTGGACTGCCCTCGCAGCCCGCCCCGCTGTAACCCTGACCGGTTTCCTCTCCTTATCGGTCTTCCCTTTTAGCCACCCTCTCCGGTGGCTTTTTTTTGCCTCGGTTTCTTGTTTCAGGGTTTTGCCAGAGCATTTCGCTTACGCCGGAAATGACAACGGCCAACCCGAAGGTCAGCCGTTGTTCAACAAATGAAACCAGAGATCAGTTCAAACGGTGGCGGTTGCGCACCTCCTGTTTCACACCCCAGCCTTCGATAATGCCGCCCAGAGGTTCAACCACGGCAGAGAATCCCTGCTCGAAGTCGCCAATATCGTCATACGTCGCATACATCACTTTGCTTAATTCCAGCGCCCACGCACCGTCATCACGCACGCTGACCTGGGCATTGATGGATTCACCGCGAAATTTGCCTGCCGCCCTGCGCGCCCGCTCCTCGTCCGGGAAAATGGCGTAGAACTCGATGGGATGGAATCGGGAAAAATCGAAACCGCCTTCTTTCATGCGGCGCAGAACATTGCTGCTGATGTCTTCTTGATAGGCTGTGCTCATGAATCGTCCCCCTCGCATAGATGGATAGACTTTCCGTATTCCCGCCCCGGGCCTTTGGCCAAAGTACTACGGCAACGTGGTTGCACGCGGGAACAAGCATGTAGCTGACAAGACCAGACCTTAGCGATCCGTTCGCTGATCTCGCTTGCAGAGTAGCCCCAAGTTAGAGCTGCTGCCAAGGCCTGGTGTGAAAGGTGACAGGAAGAATGTCAGATGGGAGTGATGCTGCGGATTTCAATGCTGTTCTGGGTTTTCAGACTTTTCACGCCAGCATCGGCGGTACGCCCTTCCAGATCGTTCAGGTCCAGTTCGGCGGCGACGGGCAGAAGCCGTGCCTTGATCAATCGAGCGGCCTCATCGTCACTGGGGCATTCCGCGCGCTCGAACACCTCATCGACAATTTCACCATGATCGTCCACGAAAGTGACTTTCCACTTTTGCATCGGTGCCTCCTCGATCAAACCCGCAAATGGGCTTACACCTATCTCGACTGTATGCGCCGAAAGTTGGTTCAAAAGGATTACAGCGGACAAAGATGAAAAAAACGACATTTACTGTAGGAGTGAGCCTGCTCGCGATAGCGATTTCTCATCCAACGCTGATGTTGGTAGACAAACCGTAATCGCGAGCAGGCTCACTCCTACAAAGACTTGCAGCGATTATTCAGTCGTTGCTTGGCTTGTTGATCGCCTGCAGCACGTACTGCGGCAAGGCGAACGCGCCGATGTGGATTTCCGGGTTGTAGTAGCGGGTGACGATACCGCTGCCAATGAAGCGCTGTTGCAGGGTTTCACGGCTCAGCTTGCGGTAAGCCGGGTTGGTCGAGCCCCAGGCGAAAGTCATCGAGCCACCGATGTAGGTCGGTACGGCCGCCTGGTAGAAGTGCCAGTCCGGGAACAAGCTGTTCAGGCGACCGGCGGTGGTTTTCACTTCGTCGATCTGCATGAACGGCGTGCCGTTCTGGGTCACGAGGATGCCGCCCTCGTTCAGGCAACGATGGCAGGCCTGATAGAAGTTTTCCGAGAACAGCACTTCACCCGGGCCGATCGGATCGGTGGAGTCGGAGATGATCACGTCGAATTTTTCCGTGGTGGTGGCGACGAAACGCATGCCGTCGTCGATCACCAGGTTCAGACGTGGATCGTCGTAGGCGCCGCTGGAGTGGTTCGGCAGGAACTCTTTGCACATGTCGACCACGGTGCCGTCGATCTCGACCATGGTGATGTGCTCGACACCGGCGTGCTTGGTCACTTCGCGCAGCATACCGCCGTCACCGCCGCCGATGATCAGCACACGCTTGGCGCTACCGTGGGCGAGGATCGGCACGTGAGTGAGCATTTCGTGGTAGATGAATTCGTCGGCTTCGGTGGTCTGAATCACGCCGTCCAGTGCCATGACACGGCCCATGCGCGGGTTCTGGAAGATCACCAGGTGCTGGTGTTCGGTGCGCACTTCGTGCAGCAGTTTTTCCATGCGAAAACGCTGGCCGTAGCCTTCGTAGAGGGTTTCCAGGTACTCGCTGGTTTGGGTAACGGTCATGGTCAAGTGCTCCGATGAATGCGCGGGCGTCAATCGTGGGGACGATTGCCCGGGAAAGGCGCGCATTCTACGTTGCCGAAGATGACAGGTCGAACCTCACTTCATCGGCCCACCACAATCCTTGTGGGAGCTGGCTTGCCAGCGATAGGGTCAACTCGGTTCATCAGTGACACCGCAGTGATCCTATCGCTGGCAAGCCAGCTCCCACAGGTTTTGGGATGCTCACGAAGTTTGTGGCTAGATCCGCACGTTGCCGCGTGGTCCGGCGATTGCCCAGATGATCAGGCCCAGCACTGGCAGGAGGATGATCAGCAGCACCCAGACGATTTTCATCCCGGTGGTCGCGCCGCTTTTCAACACGTTGATGATGGCCCAGATGTCGAGGGCAAGGATGATCAGGCCAATCAGACCGTTGAACGTGGAACCCATGGTGTCGCTCCAGAATAGTGGCATGCACTTTTAGGATAGACGGTCGCGCGCAGGGTTCCTTTTTATTGCACTCAGACGTGAACGGCGATCTTCAACGCTTCGAGCGATGGCGCGGCGGCGATGCCGACTTCGGCGCACAGTTCTAGCACCCGTGGCACGTCGTTGCCGAAGACCAGCACCATTTGCAGTTCGTCGTCGAGCAACTGGCTGAAGTTCATCAGCGTGTAGCCGCCGTTTTCCTTGTTCATGCTGCTCATCTGCACCTGGATGCGGTTGAGTGCGACCAGCGCTTCGGTCTTGGCCAGTTGCTTGGGCTTGAGGTTGAAATCCACACCCGGACCGAACGAGGCGACGATCTGCGCGAACAGGTCAACGTAGGTGTCAGCCTGGAACAGCACGGTTTCCGGCAGGCTGCCGACGACGACCCACTCACCCAACGGGATCGGGAAGGTGTCGTCATAGTTGATGTCCGGGTTGGCGGTCAGAAAAGCACCGGCATCGGCGTAGGCTTGCGCGGCTTCATCGGCCACTTTCAGGATCTCGTCCTCGCCCATGCAGCCGGAGCTGATTTTGCTGATGAGTTCGACGAGTGCGGCTTTCATGAGGGCGGATCCTGTGGAAGGTGAAATTTGAGGGCGCGGAGGATAGCGCACAAAGCAAAAGATCGCAGCCTTCGGCAGTTCCCTACCGACTCAGCATCGTCCGCGAAACAGACGGCGAACGCATCATCGTAGGAGCTGCCGCAGGCTGCGATCTTTTGATCTAATCAACCCAGCAATTTTTCCAGCTGCGCGGTGGTATCAACCGCGCCCATCGTGCGGGCCGCATCCAGCGCCGTGACGCCATTGGCATCCTTGGCTAGCGGATTTGCGCCTTTGCTGATCAGGTAATCAACGATTTCCACACGGTTGAACATCGCCGCCATCATCAGCGCCGTACGACCATCAAACGACGAGCCTTCGATCTCGGCGCCCGCCTCGACCAACGCCTTGACCACCGCCAGATCGCCCTTGAACGCCGCACCGGCAATCGGGCTCTGGCCGTTGCCATTGCGCATTTCCGGATCGGCCTTGTGTTTAAGCAGCACTTGCACTGCATCGACATGGCCGTAATAGCTGGCCAACATCAACAACGTGTCGCCCTTGCTGTTCTTCAGGTTCACCGGCAAACCGGCCGTGACCAGGCGATCAAGCATCTCGGCATCACCGTCGCGCGCCTTGTTGAAAACCTGCTCGGTGAATTCGGCAGCTTCTTCAGGGGTCATCTGGCGGCTTTGGTCGGACATGGGCAACTCCACTTTCGGTCTATCGGAAAGTCGACAGTTTCCCGAGCGAGGCGCTGGCTGTCACCCCCTTTTTCTCAAGTCGCGCCATAGCCAGATTCAATAACGATGCTTGCCCTGATGAATTTCCGCCAACACCTCATGGGTAACTCGAACGTAAGTCTGCGTGCCAGGCAGCCAAGCGTAAATCGGGTCATCGCCCGCCTGGCCGGGGTCGAAGCCTTCATTTTTCAATCGGGTTTTCTGGTATTTGAACGTGCCGGTGGTTTCCATTTTTACCTTCACTCGCAGAAACAACGGTACGGCGTAGGCCGGCATGCGCTCCCGGGCAAAGGTCAGCAACTCGGCGAAATCCAGGGTCGCGAGGGATTCCGCCGGCGTGATCGCCGCCATGCCGGCGCGGCCGTTGGTGTTGCGGATCTCCACGCCATAGGCCACCGCCTCGGAAATCTGCGGGTGTTGCAGCAGAAGGTTTTCGACTTCGGTGGTCGAAACGTTTTCGCCCTTCCAGCGGTAGGTATCACCGAGCCGATCAACAAATTGTGCGTGGCCGAAACCGATGTTGCGCAGCAAATCGCCAGTGTTGAAAAACCGATCGCCTTTGCTAAACACGTCGTGAAGGACAACCTTGGCGGTTTTTTGCGGATCGGTGTAACCGTCCAGCGGCGCCTTTTCGTCGATCCGCGCCAACAGCAAGCCCTGCTCGCCCTTGCCAACCTTGCGCATGAAACCGTCGGCGCTGCGCAGCGGCTCGCCGCTTTCATGGTCGTAGGCGACCAACTCCCAGGCCATCAGCGAGAAACCGATGGTGTTGTCGAAGTTGAGAATGTTGGTGAACCCGATGTTGCCGTCGCTCGCCGCGTACAGCTCACAGATGTGCTCGACGCCGAAACGCGTTTTGAACTCAGCCCAGGCACCCGGGCGCAAGCCGTTGCCGATCATCTTGCGCACATCGTGACGACTGTCATCGGCGCTGGCCGGTTGATCGACCAGATAACGGCACAATTCGCCGACATAGCCAATGGTGGTCGCGCGGTAGCGGCGTACGTCGTTCCAGAACTGACTGGCGCTGAACTTGCGGCGGATCGCGAAACCCGAGGCGCCATTGACCGCCGAGCCCCAGCACACGCAGAGACCGGTGGCGTGGTACAGCGGCAAGGTGCAATAGACGACGTCGTCGGGGCCCATGTTGAGGGCGATCATGCCGAAACTGGCGGAGCTGCGCATCCAGCGCCCATGCTTGAACACCCCAGCCTTGGGCAGGCCGGTCGTGCCCGAGGTGTAAATGTAGAAACACGGGTCGTCAAAGAAGATCTGCTGGCTGCTCGGTGGATTCTCGCTGGAGGCATCGGCACTGGCGCTGATCAGATTGACGTAGCCCTCGGGCGCAATGCCCGGATGGCTGTAAGTGTCTTGATCTGCCACGAACCAGGTACGAGGCGCGGCGATCGTCACTTGATCGCGAATGGCCGCATAAGCTGGAACCAGTTCATCGCCAACGACAATCGCCACCGGTGCCACCAGATTCACACTGTGGATCAGTGTGTCGCGAGTCTGTGAGGTATTGAGCAGCGCGCTGACCGCACCGACCTTGGCCAGCGCCAGAATGGTTACCAGCAGTTCCGGGCGGTTTTCGATGAACACCGCGACCACGTCGCCCTTGCCGATGCCTTGCCCGTTCAGATAGTGAGCGATGCGGTTGGCCCACTGGTTGACCTGCGCATAGCTCAGCCGCACATCGCCCTGCAATAACGCCGGCCCCTCGGGGTTGCGCAGCGTCGCTTGCTCGAACGTCCAGCCAAGGCCACAGCTTTGGGTCGGATCCGTGACGTTGGCCACCTTCATGCCTTTGACCACCCGTGGGATGGCCTTGGCGATCATCGGCAATTTGCGGAGCATCATGCCCCAGGTAATCGTGTCGCTTGGCGCGTGACTCATGGATGCTCCCCGTCCGACCTTGGCGTGCAGGTCGATGTTTTTATTTTTCGGGCTTTGGCTTGCAGTAACCGGCACATTCGAGCGCGGGTCGAGATCGAAAATACGTCAGCGCTTCTCGCGCTGTACACGCGGTTTTTGCAATGTTTTGTATCTGCTGATCGGCCGACGGCTGCGGTGATCATCGGGTAAGCGATTGGTTCCGTTGTTTCGACAACGATCCCGCAAAATGCAGGATGCACGATGGCCATTCATGCAGTTTGCACGACGCCTGGAATTTTCATATTTTTTAACTCATTGATTTACAAGGAATTTATTATTTTCAAATGCTGGCACAATCGCTGCAACCTCCTCTGCATGCTTGCCATTCAAGTGCATACGGAGCTGAAAGACATGAGCCTGATCCAAGAAAAATTTACCTCCCTGTTCTCCAACTTCGACGTCACCACTGCGCCACGTCCCGATGGCGGGATCCTGCTGACCCTGCGCAGCAGCGACGGCAAAGTGTTTAAACGTGCACTGACTTACCAGCAACTGCATGCCGGTGACCAACTGTCGTGGGCGATCAGTGCCATTCGTCGTGACCTGGCGGAACAAGCCAGTGAGCTGCCGCAAATTGCCATGCTGCAGAGCCAGCAGCGTTTTGCCCTGCCGACCTATCATTCGCTGTAATTTTTAAAGCGCTTTAAACAAGACAGGCCGTGGAGCTTTCGCTTCACGGCCTGTTTTTTTGTGCGCGATCTTTACTGCGATCTCTAACTCTTTGTAGGAGCTGCGGAACGCTGCGATCTTTTGATCTTGTTTTTGAAGATCAGGATCAAAAGATCGCAGCGTTCCGCAGTTCCTACAGGGATTGTGTGGGTTAGAAAGCTTCGGGTTCTATGCCGGTGAAGGTGTCGACGGTGAAGTGGCTGCCCAGCTCGCCGCCTTCACGGGCGAGGCCGCAGGTTTGCAGGCCGGCTGCTTGCGCGGCGTCGAGCTCTTCGACGATATCCGAGAGGAACAGGATTTCTTCGGGTTCGACGCCAATGGCTTTCTGGATATTGGTGTACGACTGCGCCTCACGCTTAGGCCCGGACGTCGTGTCGAAATAACCACTGAACAGCGGCGTCAAATCCCCCGCCTCCGAGCAGCCGAAAATCAGCTTCTGCGCCTGAATCGAACCCGACGAATACACAAACAGTTGATAGCCCGCCGCATGCCAGCGTTGCAGTGCGTCAACCGCATCCGGGTAAACATGCCCCTTCAACTGCCCGGCGTGATAACCCTGGGCCCAGACCATGCCTTGCAAAGCCTTGAGCGGCGTGGCTTTGCGATCCTCCTCGATCCAGCTCAAGAGAATTTCAACAACCCGTTCAACATCGGCCTGCGGCGCATTGCTGTCACGGCGCACGGCGTCGAGTTGCTCGGCAACATCGGCGCGTTCGGCGTTCTGGCGCACGAATTCCGGCAAATGTTTGGCCGCGTACGGAAACAGCACGTCAAACACGAAACTCACTGCGCTGGTGGTGCCTTCGATGTCAGTGACAATGGCTTTGATCGACATCGAATCAGTCCTCCAGACGCGGGAAACGACCGGCGATGTCTTCGCCGGTGAAGTTGGCAACCCAGCCTTCAGGGTTGTTGAACAGGCGAATCGCCACGAAGTGCGGATGCTCGCCCATGTCGAACCAGTGTTTGGTGCCGGCCGGCACCGAGATCAGGTCATTCTTCTCACAGAGAACCGCGTAGACGTAATCGTCGATGTGCAGGGTAAACAACCCACGACCCGCGACGAAAAATCTGACTTCGTCTTCGCCATGGCGGTGTTCTTCGAGGAACTTGGCGCGCAGTTCGGCTTTTTGCGGGTGATCGCTGTTCAGGCTGATGACGTCGACGGTGATGTAACCGCGCTCGGTCATCAGTTTGTCGATCTGCTCTTTATAGGCGCTGATCACTTCTTCCTGGGTCGCGCCCGGCTGGATCTTCGCCGCCGCTTGCCAGCGGTCAAAGCGTACGCCCTGCTCGGCCAGGGTCGAGGCGATGTCTTCAAAGTGGGTCAGCACTTTGTTGGGAATATCGGGGCTGGAAACGTGATAGACGGACAGGCTGCTCATTGGGGCAATTCCTCGGTATCGGCCTTGCCGTCCGGTTCTTGCAGACCGGTCGGGCACAGCATTTCATCAGGCAAATGGACTACTTCTGGTGAAGTCAGCCTTGGCGGTTCATGACGCTGCGGGTTTTCAACTCGCATTCAAACAGAAATTCAAAGGCCTCGATCTGCCGCAGCGCGTCGCTCATCTGCGCGCCCCAGGTGTAGAGGCCGTGACCGCGAATCAGATAACCGACGCAATCAGGATGGGCGTCGAGCCAAGGCTGCACCTTGGCGGCGAGGCGCGCAATGTCCTGATCGTTGTCGAAAATCGGCACGCGCACTCGCGATTCGTGGGTCGAGATGCCGCTGAAGGCTTTTTGCAGTTCGTAATCTTCGAACTCGATAAATTCGTCCGGCGTCAGGCGCGACAACACCGTGGCGTTCACCGAATGGGTGTGCAGCACCGCGCCGATCTCTGGTCGCCAGCTGTAGAGTTGGGTGTGCAGCAAGGTTTCGGCAGAGGGCTTTTTGCCCGGTTCCAGGCTGTTGCCCGACAGATCGGTGGCGAGCACATCGTCCAGACCCAACTGGCCTTTGTGCTTGCCCGACACTGTCAGCAGCGCTTCGCTCGGCGACAGGCGCGTCGAGTAGTTGCTGCTGGTGGCCGGCGACCAGCCGCGACCATAGAGAAAGCGCCCGGCATCGACGATTTGCTGGGCGAGTTGTTCACGCGTAAGGCTCATGGCCTGTCCTCTTGCATACGTGTGGCAATGATAACGGCAGCAGCGAGCGCCGCGAGACTGGCAATACTAAAGGTCAATGTCGCGCCGAGGGCATTCCAGCTGTAACCGGAATACAACGCGCCGAGCGCACCGCCGGTACCGGCCAGTGCTGCGTACAACGCCTGGCCCTGCCCTTGCTGGCGCGCGCCGAAGCTACGTTGCACGAAGGCGATGGCAGCGGCGTGAAAACTGCCGAAGGTCGCTGCGTGCAGCACCTGCGCGAATAACAGCACCCACAGAAACTCGGCGAACGAACCTAGCAGCAACCAGCGCAGCGCCGCCAGCAGAAAACTCGCCATCAATACGCGGCGCAGGGAAAACCGCGCGAGAATCCGGCTCATCGCCATGAACATCAGCACTTCGGCGACGACACCCACGGCCCAGAGCATGCCGATGGTGCCGCGTGTGTAGCCGAGGCGCTCAAGGTGCAAGGTCAGAAAGGTGTAATACGGGCCGTGGCTCATCTGCATCAGCGCGACACAAGCGTAAAACGCCAGCACGCCGGGATTGCGCAGCTGTTTGAGAAACCCCTCGCCGTGCGGCCGATTGCCTTGCGGTGGTTGCGCGTTCGGCACCCACAGACTGCTGAGGACGATGCCGGCCATGATCAGCACCAGCGCCGCCGGGTAGATATCGAGGCTCAGCCATTCGAACAGCCGGCCCAACGCAACCACGGTGATGATGAAACCGATCGAGCCCCACAGGCGGATCTGGCTGTAACGCGAGGTCTGGCCCTGCAAATGCGCCAGCGTGATGACTTCGAACTGCGGCAGCACCGCGTGCCAGAAGAATGCGTGCAGCGCCATGACCATCGCCAGCCAGGCGTAGGTCTTGCTGACAAAAATCAACGAGAACGTCAGCAGCGTACACACTGCGCCAAAGCGCACGATGGCCAAGCGTCTACCGGTGTAATCACCGAGCCAGCCCCAGATGTTCGGCGCCACGCAGCGCATCAGCATCGGGATGGCAACCAGTTCACCGATTCGCGCCGGACTGAAGCCGAGGTGGTCGAAATACAGCGCCAGAAACGGCGCCGTCGAACCGAGCAAGGCGAAATAGAACAGATAGAAACTGGACAGCCGCCAGTAAGGGAGCGCCGCCACGGTTATGCCGCGACGGCTTCAAGGCCTGCCATCAAAGCTGACCCAGCACCGGCGTGCTCACGCGCACATCGGCGTTCTGCCCACGATGACGCAGCAAGTGGTCCATCAGCACGATCGCCATCATCGCTTCGGCGATCGGCGTGGCGCGGATGCCGACGCACGGATCGTGACGGCCCTTGGTGATCACGTCGACCGGATTGCCGTGGATGTCGATCGAACGGCCCGGAGTGGTGATACTCGATGTTGGCTTCAGCGCCAAATGGGCAACAATCGGCTGACCGGACGAGATACCGCCGAGGATGCCGCCCGCATTGTTGCTGAGGAAGCCTTCCGGGGTCATTTCATCGCGGTGTTCGGTACCGCGCTGGGCGACCGAGGCGAAACCGGCGCCGATTTCCACGCCTTTGACCGCGTTGATGCTCATCAGCGCATGGGCCAGTTCGGCGTCGAGACGGTCGAAAATCGGCTCGCCCAGGCCCGGCATCACCCCTTCGGCAACCACGGTGATCTTCGCCCCGACCGAGTCTTGGTCGCGGCGCAACTGGTCCATGTAGGCTTCCAGTTCCGGAACCTTGTCCGGATCCGGGCTGAAGAACGCGTTCTCCTCCACCGAGTCCCAGGTCTTGAACGGGATTTCGATCGGGCCGAGCTGGCTCATGTAGCCACGAATGACGATGCCCTGAGTTGCCAGATATTTCTTGGCGATCGCACCGGCCGCCACGCGCATCGCGGTTTCGCGCGCCGAGCTGCGGCCACCGCCACGGTAATCGCGCTCGCCGTACTTGTGGTGGTAAGTGTAGTCGGCGTGGGCCGGGCGAAACAGATCCTTGATCGCCGAGTAGTCCTTGGACTTCTGGTCGGTGTTGCGGATCAGCAGGCCGATCGAGCAACCGGTGGTGCGCCCTTCGAACACGCCAGAGAGGATTTCGACTTCGTCGGCTTCCTGGCGCTGGGTGGTGTGGCGGCTGGTGCCCGGCTTGCGGCGATCGAGGTCGCGCTGCAGGTCTTCGAGGGAGATCTCCAGGCCCGGCGGGCAGCCGTCGACAATGGCGACCAACGCCGGACCATGGCTTTCGCCAGCGGTGGTGACAGTGAACAACTTGCCGTAGGTATTGCCGGACATGCAGGACGCTCCGTGAAATCAAACCCAAATTCGTGATGCGCGCCAGTATACGCAGGCTAACCGAGTAGTTCATCCTCGAACCTTAGTGGTGCTGGCGAGTCCAACCGGCACCTTGGCGAATGATGGCGTGATGATGCTGCGAGTTTTGATCTTGAGTCTTACCCTCTTTACGGGCTTTGCCCAAGCGACGGTCCTACAACGCCCGGTAACTTTGGATACCGGCACCGGTGAGCTTTTCGGTTCGCTGTTGCTGCCAAAATCCGACAGTCCGGTGCCGGTTGTCCTGATCATTTCTGGCTCGGGTCCTACGGATCGCGACGGAAACAACCCCGACGGCGGGCGTAATGACAGCTTGAAGCGCCTGGCGTGGGTGCTGGCCAAACACAACATCGCCAGCGTGCGTTACGACAAGCGCGGCGTTGCGGCGAGCCTGGCGGCGACCCCGGATGAGCGCAATTTGTCGGTGGAGGCCTATGCAGCAGATGCGGTGGCGTGGGGGCAAAAGCTCAAAGCCGATCCACGTTTCGGCAAGCTGATCCTGCTGGGCCACAGTGAGGGCGCGCTGATAGCCAGCCTCGCCGCGCCGAAAGTCGATGCGGCGGCGGTGATTTCCCTGTCCGGCAGCGCCCGACCGGTCGATCAGGTGATCCGCGAGCAATTGGCCCGCAGTCTGCCGCCACCGCTGATGCTGCGCAGTAACGAACTGCTCGACAGCCTCAAGGCCGGTCACACCGACGACAATGTGCCGCAGCCGTTGCAGGTGATTTTCCGCCCGAGCGTGCAGCCGTATCTGATTTCACTGTTCCGTCAGGATCCGGCGAAAGCCTTCGCGCAATTGAAAATGCCGGCACTGATTGTTCAGGGTAGCAATGACATGCAGGTCGGCGTTGGCGATGCGCAGGCGCTGAAAGCCGCTAAACCCGACGCCGAACTGGTGGTCATCGAAGGCATGAACCACGTCATGCGCATCGTGCACAACGACATGAAGCGGCAATTGGCCTCGTACAAGGACCCGAATTTGCCGCTGGCCGCAGAACTGGGCAGCAAAATCATCGAGTTTATTGACGGACTTCGCACCCGTTAACCGTTGTTTGCCCTCTAGTCCTGACAGAAACGGCCGATAAGCCTTTGTCGCCAGCGCAACCGCTGGCGACAAGCAGGGCTTGGACAGGATCTCGCCGTTATGACTGATACCCAGACTTCACCCGACACCACCGCTGAAAAAGACGCACCGCCAGCGGCCGAGCTGCCGTGGGCGGATGTCCATGTCGAGCACCACAAGATGCTCCGCCTGGCCCCGTTGCAAACCGACCGCAACACCGGCGGGCGGCCGTTGCGCTTCGTCGAATTTGGTTACGCCGAGCGCAACAGCAAAGAAAAAAGCCTGATGCGCATGGCAATCAAGCTGCCGAGTCAACGCGTTCGCAAAGAACAGAATCATCTCGATGTGTGGGTCGATCACACCACCAAGCGCGTCAGCTTTGGCCCGGACAGCGGCTTGCAAATCGAACCGTTGAACCGTGGCATCGGCCGTTTCATGGCCGCACAAGGCATCAACTGGGCGAAAAAACGCTGGCCCGCCTACACCGTCGATGGCATGGACTTGAACAACAAGGACGCGCTGAATGAAGACACGCGCCTGCGTCGCGATCATTTCCTGCGGGTGCATGGTTTTGATGTGGTGTACGCCGATGCCCAGCACTTGAAGGGCAGCGTCAAGGATGTGTTGGTAGGTGATCTGCTCGGTGACTGGAACAGCGAAAAGCTACAGATCGTCGAGATTCTCGAGGCGGCGCAGATGCTTCAGCAGGCCGAACAGAATCTGGCCGAGCAGGAAGTGAAGCTGAAGAAGCAGGAAGAGAAAGTCAGCAAGTTCAAGCGTGAAGACGCTGGTTTGCGTTTCACCATCACGTGTCTGGTGGCGTTTGCGGTGTTTCAGGCGGGGTTGCTGATCTGGATTGCCACGCACCGGTAGATCAAAAGATCGCAGCCTTCGGCAGCTCCTACACTGGAATGCGGTAATCCCTGTAGGAGCTGCCAAA
>NZ_AKJR01000195.1:0-6559 GCF_000282235.1 Pseudomonas sp. GM24
GCTCCCACATTTGGAATGCATTCAACCTGTGGGAGCGAGCCTGCTGGCGAAGCTTTTGGGGCGCACCTCATTCTTCGCTGCTGTGTACCACCACCAGCAACTGCGCCTGCACCTCGCCAACCGAGCGGATCCGGTGTGGTTTCTGCGCATTGAAGTGCAGCGCGTCACCGCGCTCCAGCAGCACCTTCTCGTTCATGAAATCCACTTCAACCTGCCCTTCGTGGACGAACAGAAACTCCTCGCCCAAATGCTCCTTGAAGGTTTTGTCAGTGAACTCGCTCGGCGGGTAGATGATGAACGGCAGCAGGTTGCGCTCGCTGACCTGATGCGCGAGCACGGCATATCCCGGACTCTGGTCATTGGCCGCCAATGACTGGCGCTCATGGCTGCGCACCAGGCTGTAGCTGTCGAGGCTGACGTTGTCTTCGGAGAACAATTCCTCGACTTTCACGTTCAACGCCTTCGCCAGTTTCAACGCGGCAGCAATCGACGGGGTGTTCAGCCCGCGCTCGACTTTCGACAGATAACTCTTGGTCATGCCGGACTTTTCGGCCAGCGCCTCAAGGGTTACGCCAAGTTTTTTTCTTAACAATTTCAAACGGATAGACATGCGCGGCGGTTATTCCAGCAAGGAAGCGACGATTTGTGCTTGCCAATGACACTTTGTGTCATATAGCCTCTTTCGTGTCATTTGCAATCACCCAAAGGACACAGACATGGCCAAGACATTAGCACTACCCAAAGACCAACTGGTCAAGCAAGCACTGACCCAGATGCAAAAAAGCCTGGCGGATAATACGTGGACGGACCGGCAAAAGCTGGCCCTGACTTGCCGGATTCTGTTCGAGAACGGTCACGACTCAGGCCTCGCCGGCCAAATCACCGCCCGTGGCCCGCAGCCCGGCACCTATTACACTCAGCAATTGGGCCTGGGTTTCGACGAAATCACCGCGAGCAATCTGTTGCTGGTCAACGAGGATCTGGAAGTCCTCGAAGGTCACGGCATGGCCAACCCGGCCAACCGTTTCCATAGCTGGGTGTACCGCGCACGCCCGGATGTGAATTGCATTATCCACACCCACCCGACCCACGTGGCGGCGTTGTCGATGCTGGAAGTACCGCTGCAGATTTCCCACATGGACCTGTGCCCGCTGTACGACGACTGCGCATTTCTCGAAGGCTGGCCGGGTGTGCCGGTGGGCAACGAAGAAGGCGAGCTGATTGCCGGTGCGCTGGGCGACAAACGCGCGATCCTGCTTTCGCACCACGGTCAGCTGTCGACCGGTACGACGATTGAAGAAGCCTGCGTCATCGCTCAATTGATCGAACGCGCGGCCAAACTGCAACTGCTGGCGATGGCCGCCGGCACGATCAAACCGATCATCCCTGAGCTGGGCCGTGAGGCGCACGACTGGATCGCCAAGCCGAAGCGCCACGCCGCTGCGTTCAACTACTACGCCCGGCAGAACCTGCGCCAACACGCCGATTGCCTGAACTGAAACCTGTTACGGAGAGATTCCCATGTCCACTATTCACGGCATCATCGGCTACACCATCACCCCGTTCGGCGCCAATGGCGAAGGGCTGGATTTGCCAGCGCTCGGACAATCTATCGATCGCCTGATCGACAGCGGCGTCCACGCCATCGCCCCACTGGGCAGCACCGGCGAAGGCGCTTACCTGAGCGACGCGGAGTGGGATCAGGTCGCCGAGTTCAGCATCAAGCATGTGGCCAAACGCGTGCCGACCATTGTCAGCGTGTCCGACCTGACCACCGCCAAAGCCGTACGCCGCGCGCGTTTCGCTGAAGCCCATGGCGCCGATGTGGTGATGGTGCTGCCAGCTTCGTACTGGAAACTCAGCGAAGCGGAAATCCTCGCCCACTACCGCGCCATCGGCGAGCGCATCGGCGTGCCGATCATGCTCTACAACAACCCGGCCACCAGCGGCACTGACATGTCGGTGGATTTGATTCTGCGCATCGTCAATGCCGTGGACAACGTGACCATGGTCAAGGAGAGCACCGGCGATATTCAGCGCATGCACAAGCTGCAATTGCTCGGTGAAGGTCAGGTGCCGTTCTACAACGGCTGCAATCCGCTGGCGCTGGAGGCGTTTGCCGCCGGGGCGAAAGGCTGGTGCACGGCGGCGCCGAACCTGATCCCGAAGTTGAATCTGGATCTTTATGACGCGGCCATCGCCGGCGATCTGGATCGCGCGCGGGATTTGTTTTACCGCCAGTTGCCGCTGCTGGATTTCATCCTCAAGGGTGGGTTGCCGGCGACGATCAAGGCCGGATTGCGTCAGACCGGGCTGGAGGTGGGTGATCCGCGCTTGCCGGTATTCCCGTTGAGTGAGGCGGGCCAGACGCAGCTGCAAGCAATCCTGAAAACCCTGCGCTGATCCACTGACAACGCAAAAACCTGTGGGAGCTGGCTTGCCAGCGATGGCGGTGAATCATTCAACATCAATGCTGAATGAAATGGCCTCATCGCTGGCAAGCCAGCTCCCACAGGAATGGTGTTGGATTTGAAAGCGGGTTTAGAGAACCGGCAAAGTCTTGTCCTTGATCACTTTGCTCGGCCCGTTCACCTTGACGCTGGCAATGCCCTTATCGCACGCCGCATCCGATGAATACGCTTCGCTGCTTCCGATGACCTGATGATTGGCCGCTTTCAGGTTGAAGTACGGATGGCCGTCCTTCGTCGATTTCTTCTCGTAGCGTTCATCCAGCGGGCTGTTGGTTTGCACCGCCGCGATGCCGCCGTCGGCCGCTGCGCGAGTGGTGTACAGCTCGCTGGTCAGAATCGTTTCGGCATTCGCCGCTTTCAACACGAACCTGAACTGGCCGTTGCTGCTTTTACTGAGTTCGTACCATCCGGACATGTTCGTTGCTCCTTGGCGATTGAGAGATTTCGCGCAAATGAGTAAAGACCAGCCCCAGCCTTCTGTCGCCTGTACCGGCCCAATCGCTGGCAAGCCAGCTCCCACAGGGGTCTGTTGTGTGCCCTATAACTGTGCCGCATCACAATACCTGTGGGAGCTGGCTTGCCAGCGATGGGGTCAACCCGGTCTGGCCTATTTCACCACCGCCCGCACCACCGACAACTCCGGCGCACTCACCCGCCGCTGACTCAGATAGCGCATACAACTCACCCGCAGGAACGAGGCAAAATTCACCACCTCACCGCGATAATCCATCACCTCTTCATACAGCTTGGCGATCAGTTGGTTGGTGGTCATGCCGTCGACCTCGGCGATTTCGCTGAGGATGTCCCAGAACTGATTCTCCAGGCGCAGCGTCGTCACCACGCCGCAGATGCGCAGCGAACGCGAGCGTGACTCATAAAGAATCGGGTCAGCCTTGACGTAGAGCTCGCACATCAGCGGATCCTCGTTACAGGGTGATTTTAGTGCCGAGCAAGCCGAGGAAACCCGCCAGCCAGTTCGGATGCGCCGGCCATGCCGGCGCCGTGGCCAGATTGCCTTGAACGTGGCCGTCCGTCACCGGAATATCGATGTACGTCCCGCCCGCCAGTCGCACTTCCGGCGCGCAGGCTGGATAGGCGCTGCATTCGCGACCTTCCAGAATGCCCGCTGCTGCCAGCAGTTGCGCGCCGTGGCAAACGGCAGCAATCGGTTTACCGGCCTTGTCGAAGGCACGCACCAGGTCGAGGACTTTTTCGTTCAGGCGCAGGTATTCCGGGGCACGACCGCCGGGGATCAACAGCGCGTCGTAATCGGCTTCGCTGACCTTGGCGAAGTCGAAGTTGAGGGCGAACAGGTGACCGGGCTTTTCGCTGTAGGTCTGATCGCCTTCAAAGTCATGGATCGCGGTGCGCACGGTTTTGCCGGCAGCCTTGTCCGGGCATACGGCGTGGACGGTATGACCAACCATTTGCAGGGCCTGGAATGGCACCATCACTTCGTAGTCTTCGACGTAATCGCCGACCAGCATCAGGATCTTTTTCGCGGCCATGGGGAGGTCTCCTCTGGTGGAATGCTTGGGAGTATTCAAGGTAGACCTATTCGACAGTGACGGGTAACAACGGGCTACTACCGAGTTGACGCCATCGCGAGCAGGCTCACTCCTACAGGGGTAGGCATCTCAACTGTAGGAGTGAGCCTGCTCGCGATGGCGTCAGCAAACTGTACGGATAAGTCTGTGCCTAGCTGTAACAGCCCGCAACGCCCGGTTTATGGCTTGATGAAGGTCATTCCCAACCACCTTCAATTTCGGTCCCCATCATGTCCTCGCGCGAAAACACCGGCATGGCCCTCGGCCTGCTCGGCGTGGTGATCTTCAGCCTCACCCTGCCCTTCACCCGCATCGTGGTGCAGGAACTGCACCCGCTGCTCAACGGTTTGGGCCGCGCATTGTTCGCAGCGATTCCGGCGGCGCTGCTTCTGTTATGGCGGCGCGAAAAGTGGCCAACCTGGCAGCAAATCAAAGGCCTGAGCCTGGTGATCGCCGGGGTGATTCTAGGTTTTCCGGTGTTGTCGGCGTGGGCCATGCAAACCTTGCCCGCGTCCCACGGTGCACTGGTCAACGGCTTGCAACCATTGTGCGTTGCGCTCTATGCCGCATGGCTGTCCCACGAACGTCCATCGAAAGCCTTCTGGGCCTGTGCGGCGTTGGGCAGTGCATTGGTGCTCGGTTATGCGTTGTACACCGGGGCCGGCAGTATTCAGGCCGGTGATCTGTTGATGCTCGGCGCGATTGCCGTCGGCGGCTTGGGTTACGCCGAAGGTGGCCGGTTGGCCAAGGAGATGGGTGGCTGGCAGGTGATCTGCTGGGCGCTGGTGCTGTCGACGCCGCTGTTGATCGGGCCGGTGCTGTATCTGGCGCTTCAGCATCAGGGCGCGGTATCGGCGAAGACCTGGTGGGCGTTTGGGTATGTGGCGCTGTTTTCGCAGTTTCTCGGGTTCTTTGCGTGGTACGCCGGGCTGGCCATGGGCGGGATTGCTCGGGTCAGTCAGATCCAGTTGCTGCAGATCTTCTTCACCATCGCGTTTTCGGCGCTGTTCTTTGGTGAACATGTCGAGCCGATTACCTGGCTGTTTGCCTGTGGCGTGATTGCAACGGTCATGCTCGGTCGTAAAACCGCGGTGCGCCCGGCGCAACCTGCCACAGCTTGAACACATAACCTTGTAGGGACCGAGTCAGGCGAGATAGCCATCCGCGCGCAGCAAGGTTTCCAGGCAGTGTTCGCTGATGTTGTAGAACGCTTTCAACTCTTCGATCTTCACCAACAACTGCGCTGGGTCGACCGGCTCGGCGCGTTTCACCGCCAGAATCATTTTGTTCTTGTTGGTGTGTTCCAGCGAGATGAACTCGAACACCTTGGTCTCGTAACCACAGGCTTCAAGGAACAACGCACGCAGGCTGTCGGTGACCATTTCCGCCTGCTGACCCAGGTGCAAACCGTATTGCAACATCGGTTTGAGCAGCGCCGGGCTCTGGATCTGCAGGCGAATCTGTTTGTGGCAGCACGGCGAGCACATGATGATCGACGCGCCTGAGCGGATGCCGGTGTGGATCGCGTAGTCGGTGGCGATATCGCAGGCATGCAGGGCGATCATCACATCCAGCTCGCTCGGCGCCACGCTGCGCACGTCACCGCACTTGAACACCAGCCCCGGATGATCGAGTTTCGCGGCGGCAGCGTTGCACAGGTTGACCATCTCTTCGCGCAACTCGACGCCGGTGACTTCGCCTTCCGCCTTAAGCGTGTTGCGCAGGTAATCGTGAATCGCGAACGTCAAATAGCCCTTGCCCGAACCGAAATCCGCCACGCGTACTGGTTGGTCCAGCGCCAGCGGCGACGAGGTCAGGGCATGGCTGAATACTTCGATGAACTTGTTGATCTGCTTCCACTTGCGCGACATCGCCGGGATCAGCTCATGTTGCGCGTTGGTCACGCCCAAGTCTTTGAGGAACGGTCGGCTCAACTCAAGAAAACGGTTTTTCTCACGGTTGTGCTCGGCGGACGGCGCCTCGCGCAATTGCTGAGGTTTGCTCTTGAACAGCGAAGGCTTGCCCTTTTTGCTGTATTCCAGCTGAGCTTCGTCAGTTACCGCGAGTAAATGCGCATTCTTGAACGAGGCCGGCAACAGCGCGGCAATCGCCGCCACGCCGTCGACCAGGGTCAGGTTTTTGGTGATGTCGCGGGTTTTGTAGCGATAGACGAACGACAGATTCGGCTGCGCCTTGACCGTCACCGGTTTGATGATGACTCGCTGCAAATCCACTTCTTCGCCGATGTACTTGGCCAGCACCAGTTTGATGAAGCCGTTCTGGTCGAGGCTGGTTTGCAGCAGCTCGATGAACTGGGCGTGGTGATCGGGCGCGGGCTTGGTGGCAGGTGCAGTAACGGACATGGAAAAGCGGCCTCGGACGGGCGAAATCGGGAATGGCGGGTATTTTAGGGGTGATGGGGGTTGGGGACACGCTCTTATTTACCCAACGGTTTTAAAAGCGGCCCTCACCCTAGCCCTCTCCCAGAGGTAGAGGGGACTGATTGGGGGATATTGACGAGATACACCGACTTGAACGATT
>NZ_AKJR01000196.1:0-72137 GCF_000282235.1 Pseudomonas sp. GM24
AATGCAGCCGGGGACGCTCCGCGTTCCAACAAGATCGCAGCCTTCGGCAGCGCCTACAGGGGAAATGTGTTTATCGGCGGATGGCCGTATACGATTGCCGCAGGTCGCTGGCCCAGCCATCCAGCACCACTTTGACGTCGTCGGCAGTCAGCACCTGTTTGTCGTTCTCCAGCGGCACACCAGTGCCTTTGCGTATAACTTCGGCAATCACTTCGCCGGTCGAACCGTCCTCGAAAGACACCTCGGTGGCAACTTCACTGTCCTGATCACGGATGCCAGTCGCCGTGCTTACGCCCGCAGCGACGAGGGTGACGGGCAGCCACTCATAAAAGCGCAAACCCTGAGTGCTGGTCGCCACTTGGGTGATGGCGGGGCGCACCACCAGCGTATTCGGCCCCGGTTGATTGACCAGATGCATGACCTTGCCCAACTCCAGCCTGAGCGCGGCGTCGTAGTAGTCGGTGACCCCAGACAATGTGCTCAGCGGAATTCGCAGAGTCGGCTCGGCGCTCGGGTAAAACTGGCTCGGCGCCAGATAAACCTGCGTGTATCGACCCCGGGCGAGGGCCGGGCTGACCCACGCCAATACAGGCTGACCGGACGGTGACTGGCGCTCGCTCAACACGCTGTAGTCATGCAGAAAACCGCTGTGTTCGACCTTGTTACTGCTGCAGGCCGACAGGCTCAGGGTGGTGGCGAGGGCCAGCGACAGCGAATGCGTGCGGGTCATTAACGGGTTTCCTTGTGAGGTTGCGTGGCGATGCTATCCGAGCATTCGATGTGCAACTGGCCGTGGCTCATGATCCATTGGATCAGGTCGGCGGCGGCAATGCTGTGGACGTATTCGACCCAGTGCGCATTGGTCGGGCTGAATTGCTCGAAGTAGCGGCGCAGGACGATCCGGCTCTGATCGCTGGACACGCTCAGGCATGACTCCTGGAACACAATCGGCGTATCAGGGCCGAGCGCGGCGGTGCGCTGGCTGAGGATCAAGGGACGATTGCTGTTGTGCCCCCCGGCGCAATGGTTGTCGTTCAATAGCTTCATGCGAACCCCCTGGATTGGAATGGCCGCAGAATGCCCGCGAGGTTTTGCCAGAGAATGTCCGCTTGATGTCTGGCGGGTAGAAATGTTGCTCGATTGAAATAAATGACCCGGGCGGCGAAATGGCTTTAGATTGGCTTTTTTTGGTGCATGGATTCTGTAACTGTGAGCAGACTGCTGTTCGTCGACGACGACGTGGAAATTCTCGCGCTGCTGAAGAAGTTCTTCGTGCAGCACGCCTATGAAGTCGACGTGGCGCCGCACGGCGAGGCCATGTGGGCGGCGATCGCGCAGAACCGTCCGGACACGATCATTCTTGACCTGATGATGCCCGGCGAAAGCGGCCTGAGCCTGTGCCAAAAGGTGCGCGCGCAGCTGGGCATTCCGATCATCATGCTCACGGCCATGGCCGAGCTGAGCGATCGCATTGTCGGTCTGGAGTTGGGCGCCGACGATTACCTGACCAAACCGTTCGCCCCGCAGGAATTGCTCGCTCGCATACGTGCCTTGCAGCGCCGCGCTGGCGAACAGCGCAGCCCGGTCGAGCCTTCACGCCCGGTGATCGGTTTCGCCGGTTGGCATCTGGACATCACCTGTCGCGAATTGCGCTCGCCGGAAAACGTGATGATTCCGCTGTCCGGCGGCGAGTTCGATTTACTCGTGGTCTTCCTCGATCACCCGCAGCGCATTCTCACCCGCGAACAGTTGATCGACCTGACTCACGGCCACGGCCATGACGCCTTCGATCGCAGCATCGATGTGCAAGTCAGCCGCCTGCGCCGCAAGATCGAACCGGACAGCAAGCGCCCGGACCTGATTCGTACGGTGCGCAACGGCGGTTATCTGTTCACCGCCAAGGTCAGCCGCTGATGATCCGCCGACTGTTGCGCGGCGACACCCTGCGCCGGCACATCGCCCTGACCATCGTGGCCGCGATGGTCGCGTCTCTGGCGTTGAATGCGCTGTTCGTGCAAGTCGCCGGCATCTGGGCGCGGCCACCGATTGAACGCACCGGCCTGCTGGAACAGATTGCCGCGACCTCGCGGGTGATCGAAGCGGCCCCGGCCAACCTGCGCCCGCAACTGGCCGCCGCCGCGAGCAGCGCCATGCTGCACGTGTCGTGGCAAGCACAGCGCGCGGATTTCGATCTGCCCAATGACGGCCTTCGCCTGCCAGCGAGCAGGGTGCCGGTGCTGCAGCAACTGCTGGGCAATGATCGAAAAATCGAGGTGTTCAGCCCAGGCGACTGGCCGAACGGCAGTCCCCAGGCGCATTACGCCGCCGTCGTGCAATTGGTCGATGGCAGTTGGTTGTCATTTATCCCGCCGGAGCGCAGTTGGGGTCTGGAGTTTGGCGTGCGTATCGTGATCGTCATCGCGTTGGGACTGATTGCCACATTGCTCGTCGCCTGGGTCGCCACCCGGCAACTGGCCAATCCGTTGCAGCGTTTCACGCGTGCCGCCAGACGCTTCGGCACTGACCTGCGCGCACCGCCGATCAAACTCGAAGGCCCCGACGAAATTCGTCAGGCGATCATCGCCTTCAACACCATGCAGGCACAGATCCAGCACTTCATCGCCGAGCGCACGCACATGCTCGCGTCAATTTCCCACGACCTGCGCGCACCGCTGACACGCATGCGTTTGCGCAGTGAATTCATGGAAGACCTCGATCATCAGGGCAAATTGATTCGCGACGTTGAAGAGATGCAGTCGATGATCAACGCCGCGCTGGCGTTCTTCCGCGAAGACACGCACCGCGAGCAGACCACGGCATTCGATCTGTCGGAGCTGCTGCAAACCATCGTCGACGACTACCGCGATCAGCACATCAATGTCGATTTCGATGGCCCGGCGCATCTGGTGTACGAAGGGCGACCGCTGGGGATCAAACGGGTGATCGTCAATCTGCTGGAGAATGCGCTGAAGTATGCGCAGCGTCCGGGCATCGCATTGAAGTGTGATGAGTATTCGATCTGTATCGAGGTCAGCGACGAAGGCCCCGGTATCCCCGAAGCGGCGTTGGAGCAGGTGTTCGATCCGTTCTTTCGCCTGGAGGCTTCGCGCAACCGCGACACCGGAGGCGTAGGCTTGGGGCTGTCGGCGGCGCGGGCGATTGTGCGCGAGCAGGGCGGAGAACTGACGTTGAGCAACCGTAGCGGCCAAGGATTGCTGGCGCGGGTTGAGTTGCCGCGTAACGGATAGTTGCTGGCGTGAAATTTATTCTGTAGATTTTCATGAAATTATAAAAAGATAATTTCATGAGGTCGCGCATGTTTCAGCAATCCAGCCAGCACGTCGACAGCTATTACGCCCATAGTTGCGCGGATATTCTGAGCAACCGCGCTGTGCTGGAAGGCCAGCATGACGCTGACGTGGTGATCATCGGTGCCGGTTTCAGTGGCTTGCACACGGCGTTGCGTCTGGCGTTGGCCGGCAAACGCGTGGTGGTGCTCGAAGCCAGTCGCGTGGCGTGGGCCGCGTCGGGGCGTAACGGCGGGCAGGCGATTCTTGGTTGGTCATGTGACATGCCGCCGCTGGAAGCTGCGTTGGGCCATCAACGGGCCAGACGGCTTTGGGATGGCATGCGCTGGGCCGCCGGGGAATTACGCGACTTGCCCGGGCGGCATGGTTTCGATTGCGACTATCGTCCCGGGCATTTGTGGACTTCGGTGATGCCACGGCGGGTCAGTCTGCTCAGCGAATGGCAACACGAGGCCAGCCACAAATGGGGCCACGATGGGTTGCAGTTCATTCCCCGTGAACAACTGCCGGAATGGGTGGCCACTGATCGCTATCAGGCCGGGCTTTACGACCCTGAGGGCGCGCACCTCAATCCACTGAAACTGGCGCTGGGCCTGGCGGATGCCATCGAGCGAGCCGGCGGGCGTATCCATGAACAAAGCAAAGCGTTGAGTTATCAGGAGCAGCGCGACGGTTTCCGCGTCAACACCGAGCGCGGTGCGGTGCGCGCCGATGTGCTGGTGCTGGCGTGCAACGCTTACCTCGATGAACTCGACCCGCAACTGTCCAGCTGCATTCTGCCGGTGGGCACTTACCAAGTGGCCACCGCACCACTGACATCCGAGCAGGCCACCGCGCTGTTGCCGCGCAATGTCTGCGTGACCGACAACCAGTTCGTCCTCGATTACTTCAGGCGCACGCCGGATAACCGTCTGTTGTTCGGCGGCGGCTGTACGTATCTCGGTGGCATGCCCAAAGACATTGCGGCAGCGACCCGACCGTTTCTTGAGCGGGTGTTCCCGCAGCTCAAGGGCGTCGGTATCGAGTTTGCCTGGGGTGGGCATATCGACCTGACGATGAACCGCACACCCGATGTCGGCGGCGTGGGCAATCGATATTGGCTGCAAGGCTACTCGGGCCACGGCGTTCTGCCGACATTGGCCGCCGCGCGTGCGGTGTCCGATGCGATTCTCGGTGATGCCGATGAACTGGCGTTGTACCAGGGCCTGAGTAATGGCCGTTTCCCCGGTGGCAAACATTTCGCGGCACCGCTGGAGGCGATTGGCAAAGCCTGGTATCGCCTGCGCGACAGTATTTGATGAGACCTTTTTCGGAATCCATGGCATGAACAAGCAAGAAGAAATCGCCGCGCTGGCGATCCTCATCCACGACCTGCGCAAGCACAAGAAATGGACCCTGAAGGAACTGGCCGACAAGATCGGCCGTTCGGTGGGTTTCCTCTCGCAGGTCGAGCGCGGCTTGTCGCGGCCAACCGTGGCGGATCTCACCGCGATCAGTGAAACCTTCGGCGTGCCGACCACTTATTTCTACAGCCTGCCCAAGCCTAAAGAGCTGCCGTGGGTCACGCGCCCGGACGAGCGCCGCACGCTGTATTACGCCAACGGCATCACCGACATTCTGGTGTCGCCGCAGATTCGCGCCTCGTTCTCCATGCTCGAAAGTCATCTCGAAGCCGGCGCCAGCAGCGGTGATCGCCATCTGACCGACAGCTCGGAGCAGGGTGGTTACGTCCTCGAAGGCGAACTGACGCTGTGGCTGGGCGACGACGAAGAACCGACCACGCTGAAGGCTGGTGACAGCTTTCAATTCGACAGCCATACCCGCTGCCGCTACGGCAACCTCACCGAGCAGCTGACCCGCGTGCTCTGGGTCTACACCTGATCACAACAAAGGATGAACACGATGGACGCTGTCTGCGCTGACCTGCTCGCCGAAGTGCGTGCCTTTCGCCAACGCTACCCCGAGGTGCGTTATGTCGACCTGATTTGCCTGGACATTCCCGGGCACTTTTACGGCAAGCGTTACCCGGTAGACATGCTCGAAAAAGTCGCCGCCGGCAGCGTACTGAAGCTGCCGCAGAATTGCGTACTGTTGGGCGTGCAGGGTGGCTTGTTCCCGATTGGCGATTACTGCTTCAACGACGGCGACCCGGATGCCGTGCGCCGTCTGGTGCCGGGCACACTGAAACCGGTGACATGGGAAGCGCAGCCGCTGGGGCAGATGCTGATCACGTCGGACGGCACCGAAAAGCCGATCGAGTTCGAACCCCGTGAAGTCCTCGCGCAAGTGCTCAAGCGCCTGGCGCGCAAAGGCATTCACCCGGTGGTGGCGTTCGAACTGGAGTTCTACCTGTTCGACAAAAAGCTGCGCGATGGCTTGCCGCAATTCCCCCGCGACGACCTGACTGACGACGCCGATGATCAACCGAACCTGCACATCGAACGCCTCTCACGCTTCGCGCCGGTGCTGGATGAAATGGTCGAAGCCACACGGGCGCAGGGCATCGACGCCACGGTGATCACCGCAGAACTCGGCCCCGGTCAGTTTGAAATCAACTTCGGCCATCTCGATGACGGTTTACGTGCCGCCGACTGGGCGGCGTTGTTCTGCCGCAGCACGCGGGGCGTTGCGCTTAAACACGGCTACCGCGCCAGTTTCATGGCCAAGCCGTACTTGCAGCATCCGGGCAGTGGCATGCATGTGCATGTCAGCCTCTACGATTCGGCGGGCAATAATCTGCTAGCCGCGAATGAGCAGCAGCCGCTACGCCATGCAATCGCTGGATGCCTGGAGTTGCTGCCGCACAGCATGCCTATCTTCGCCCCGAACCAGAACTCGATGCGCCGTTTAGGCGGCACGGTGAACACCGCGACCAAAGCCAGTTGGGGTTTTGAGGATCGCGATGCGTGCCTGCGCATTCCGGAGTCGGACGCGAAGAATTTGCGCGTTGAATATCGGCTGGCGGGCGCGGATGCCAATCCGTATCTGGTGTTGGCGGCGATTCTGGTGGGGCTTGAACACGGGCTGGAGTCGGGTAAAGAACCGATCGTACCGCTGAATGAAGACCGCAACAGCGGGATCGATTTCCCCAAGGAGATGTTCGAAGCCGTGCGTGCGATGCAGCATCAGCCGCAATTGCGTGAGGGATTAGGCGCGGAGTTTGTCGATGTGTATTGCGAGAACAAACGGCAGGATCATTTGGCGTTTATGCAGGAAATCAGTGCGCGAGAATATCGCTGGTATTTGTGAGTGACGGGATCGTCACGAGGGCGTCAACAGTGGTGACGTTTGCAGCGAAACCCCCAGACATTCACCAGTTTGCGCTCCAGCGCCTTCCAGTCGGCATCAGACAAGTCGCCTAATTCAATCATCAGATGGCCATTTGCGGCTTGGAAGGTATTCATGGATTGGCGCCCGGGCGTGGAATATTGGATGGGGAGCACACAGTGATACAGGCCACTGACGTGCTTGTCAGCACTCTTGGGGCGTAGCGAGCCAAAGCGGGAAGTGTTCCAATTACGCAATTTCCCGACACTGACAGACAGGTAATCAGCAATGACCGATACGACCGATGATGCATTCTACGATCGCGCCGATGCGCATATAAACCTGTCGAACGAGCAGCTGAAAGTGTTCGAAAACCTTGGCAAAGTCAGCGCGTCGATGATGTTCGGCACCACTCGATTCAACGCCTGGGTGAGCGCGCGCAGTTTCAAGTCGGGCGAAGAAATGGCACAGGCTCGCGAAGCGATGTTGAAGTATTTCTGTGAGCAGTACCGGATGATGCTTGAGGATAACCTTGACGACCACATCAACAATTTCAGCCAGTACATGACCGCGAAAAACGTTTGACGGGTAGGGCGGGTCCTCAATCGATGAGGTACAGCCTGATCTCAATGGTCCTGATCGAAGGAGCGTTTGCAGTGAGCTGTCAAACCAGTGATATCGTGCCCGTCCACTGTTTGCACTCCAATCACGGATTGCGCCCCACCCGCATACTTGGTTTTTCAAACGCCAACTGGTAGCGTGCGCCACCTCGCTGTATTACCCGATCCTTGTCGTCATTTTGCCGGTCACTGGCAGACGTAAACGAGTCCCCGCTGCCCACTCGAGGGCGCCGACGCAGGATGCATCGGGCGATGCACAGTCATTCGCAAATGGAGTTCACAATGACGCAAAACAGTACCGTGCTGTCCGGCATCCAGCTGGATCAATTGATGGATCGTCTTGAGGTCGAGCATGAGGAGCACGGTGCCGACTATCTGCTGGACCAGTTGCGCGCCCAGCCGCTCAGGGCGGCCTCGCTGGAGTCGATTGGCCGTCTGCACGGGCTGTGGGTCAACGCCGGTGATGCTGACAGGGCCAAAGCGGTATTGGCCGACGACGGACAGGCACTGATCGAGATTACGCCTGACGACGCGCGCAACGAGCTCAAGGTCAATCTGCTGATTTACCAGCTGCGACTGGGCAACTACCTCAAAGACGAGCAGGGCCTGTTGCTGACGCTCGACACCCTCCAGCAATTGACCCACGAGCCCCTGCCGTTCGATATCGAGCAGTACCGGCGCTACCGCATTTTCGATGATCTGCAGCACGCCACCGTCGACGTCGCCCTCAAGGCTATCGAGGTGCGTCACACCTTGGCCCAGGTCAACCCGGACCGTCACGCCCTGCGGGCCTGGGACGATGCTGATCAGTACCGGCGCCGGGCGCAGGTGCTGGCCAACCATGAACGTGAGGAAGAGGCGCGCGAAGCCGCGCTGGCGGCAATTGCCGCATTGCGCACCGCTGACGAAGAGCAGGACGTCGACGCTAACGACTGGCTGTGGCTGGGCAATGCGCTGATCGAAATCGTGCCATTGCGTCTGGCGATGTTCGAGCAACCGGTGGTGCGCTTGATCGCCGAATTGTCGCTGCCCCAGCGCCGGGAATGGGAAGTGCGTCTGGCGCGTCTGGCCGCGCGCTCCCTGCAGGCTCAGGGCAACCTGGCCGGCGCATTGGCAATCTGTGAAGTGGCAACCCTGAGCCTGGAATCCAGCGGCGGTGACAACTTCGTTGATTTCCATCTGCCCTGGCTGCTGGAAAACGGCCAGATCGAAGAGGCCGGGCAACGTGCGTTCATGGAAATCTATGAAATGCGCGGCGAATTGTGGCCGGGCACGGCCTATTGGGTCCACGATCGCCTGCTCGATGCCGAGGATCAGTCCGCGTGGTGGCCGTTGTGCGTGATGCGTGCCTGTGACGATCAAACGGTGCTGGAGCAGTTCCTTTCCGGCCTGCCGTGGCGTGACGAGTCGACACCGTCGCTGGGCCCGTTGCTCGATGCTCTACATGCTGCGCGCAATGACCTTGAACAAATCGACAACGTTTTCGACCAAGCGCTGGCAGAGACCGAACGCCGCTCGCCGAACCACCCATGGATTACCCGCCTGATGGCGGTGCGCGAACATCAGGCCGGTCGCATCGACGCCAACACTCAACTGACGATGCTGCGCGAGGCCGTCTCGGCCGGCGCTATGCAGGACAACCGCAGCGTCTTCAGCCTGTTCAGTGCCCACGCCGATGTGCACGGCATTGCCGATGCCCTGCGCCAGCCTTTGCCGCCCATGGCCGCTGGCATGTACTACTACCAGTTCGCGAATGCCCTCGAGGACCTGGTCGAAACGCATGTCGAGGATCTCACGAGCGAGGAGGCCGAGCCGACCTGGTGGCGGCTGCGCGAAGTCCAAAAACTTGCCTATGAACTCGGTCAGGCCCGTATGGAGCAATGCTTCGCCAGCGGCCGCGGACATCGCTTCGATGCCTGCGCGCACCTGTACTCGATGCTGTGCAACAACCTCGCGATCAATTACCGCTGCTACAACGAACAACTCGTTGAGCAGGCCCTTGAGTTGCATACCCGCGGCATCGCCGCCAGCTCGTTCGCCGAACATTATCAGGGCATCCTCCGCAACCGCATCGAACTGAAGGATAACCAGGGCATCGCCGACGCCGCCGAACAGCTTTGGCACTACGCGGCCGACTACGGCTATAGCCGTCACGATCCAGAAGAATACATACAGGACGTCACCCGCGCCCTGTACTGGCTGGACCGCGAACGCGAGATTCCGGTCTGGCTGGAGCGCATTCTCAAATGGCAGGAAGAGCGCGAAATCAGCGACAAAGAGCTGGAGTATTCGCCGCTGTTCGCACGGATGAAAATTGCCTTTTACCTGTCGTACTGCCTGCCGGAGGCGGCCACCAGCCTGTGGTTGCGTTACGCGCAGCTCATCAACGAAGGCGACGAACCAACCCTGCTGGGCTGTGCCGGTGATGTGCTCAAGGGACTCGGGCGCAAAGAAGAGGCCGTGGCCTATTACCAGCGCGCGATCCTGCGCAGTGATCCGAACAGCCAGGTGGATCAGGGCAACAATGAAAAGTTTCGCCAGTTCATCGCCGAACTGCAGGCGCCGGCAAAATCGGCCCGCAAGGCCTGGTGGCAGATATGGAAGTGACACCTGCGCAGCGCCAGTCCGGTTACGCCCCGCGCAACGCACTCAATGCCGATCAACTCAAGCGCGGCATTGCCGAGCGCAGTAAGGCTCGCGGAGATACGCCAGAGGTGAGCAAATGGTTGCTCAACCATTTCTATCGTCATCTGGTCGGTAACTTCGAACCTGCGCGGCGCATCCTGACGTTGGAGCAGGCTGTCGAGGCATTGGGCGCCGAGCCGCCGTCCTGGGTGGCCAAACATTTAAGCGACGCCGGCAAAGCTTCGCAGCAGGCGTTCGCGCCGTTGGTCTGGGTCGATCCGCAGCAATCGCCGCTGCTGGCCGAGGAGACCTTGCTGGTGGAGTTCCTGACCTCGCGTCAGGGCACCGCGCTGGCAGGCAAGCTTGACCGGATCAACTGCCCGCAGGCACTGGCGCTGTGGCAAAAGGAGCATGCGCAAATGGCTGCGCGGGTCGAGCAGGGCTGGTGTCAGAGCCAGCCTGAGGCGTTGCTCACGCGAGTGACCACCGCTGAGCACGTATTGCAGGAGCTGCGGCCCGAGAGTGATTTGCTGCGTGCGGAAATGGCCTTTGAAAGTTACGTGATGCGCCACTGCCTGGGCCAGTTTGCCGATCGCCGCGCCTTGACCGGCGGCTACGGTGAACGCTACGCCGAAGCAGTGGAAGAGCAGCGCATGCGCGTGTTCAGTCTGCGCGACGGCCAAGGCCAGCCGCACATTACTATCAGCCTGATCGTCCAGGACGACGGTACGTTGACTGTCGAGCAGGTCAAGGGCAAGCAGAACCGGCCGCCGGTCGAGCGTTATTACCCGGACCTGCTTCAGTGTCTGAATGCCCTGGACACCGACGAGCAGACGCCCGCCGACTGCATCGCCATCGGCATTGTGCGCACCGACGCGGGCTGGCTGCGCATCGAAGAGGTCAACGACCCGACCGCCCAGACTCGGCTGGTGGCCCGCTATCCGCAATTGTACGAGCGCCTCGATGCGCCTTCGGCCATGGTCGAATGGCTGGTGGCCGGACGTCAGCCGCAGCAGTTCTTGCAGGTGGCCCCGCAAGCGGTATCGGTCAGGTACGCGACCCGGCATATTTTCAGCAAGCGCATTGAGCATCAGCCGAATGACCCGCAGTACCTGACCGAAGGTGTGCCGTGGCCGGACATGTCCTCGCGGCTGGTGGAGGAAATCCAGGCCTGGCAGGCGCGGGCAAGGTAAGGAAACCGACATGTTTTTGCTTATCACAGTGGTTGTTTCAAGCTGGTTGTTGTGGCGAGCGTTCAGACCTCGCGGCGCCTCATTGTTCAGCCCGCGCAAACACTGGTCGCTGCTGCTGGCCCGGCCCATGGTCGATGCGATGGCCGTCGAGGGTTTCTACTCCCCGGCGTGCGATCACTTCACCGAGCAATCGCAGACGATCCTGCGGGCAGCGTTGCTGCACCAGGCCGGGATCCGCAGCAACAGCAATGACGAGGCGGTGCGGGCGCACTTCAGTGCGACGCTCGATCAGCAGTGGTTTGGCCTCGATTTGCAGGCGCTGACAGCCACCGATGACCCGCGTGCGGCCATGGCTTTTGCCTGCGTGCGGGTGACGTTTCTGGTCCGGTGTGCGCTGCTTATGCGTTGGCTCGAGCCTGACCTTGCCTGGCGCGTGCTGCTGCTCAATGCGCAGCGGGCGCAGGACTGTTTCGACAGTTGGGAAGATTTCGGCAAGGCCTATCAGTCGGGGCGCAAGCAATGGGTCGCGACGTTTCGCGTCGACTCGCTGGGCGAAGCGTTTGACGAGCCGCAACTGCGTCAGCTGCTGGCGCCCGGCGGTGGGGCTTGGGCTGACGTAACCTGGCGAACGCCAGCAGCGTTGAACCCGGTTCTGGTGAGGTAACCCCGACTACTCCTTCAATGACATCGGCCTGTCCCCGCCCGGCGGCAGGCCAAACAGCTTGCGCACGCCGTTAAGAAACGCCCCATAAGGTCGCCCCAGCACGAGCATCATCACCGCCGCGCCAAGCGTGCCACGCAGCAGGCCGGCTCCTGATGCACCACTGAAGGCAATGATCGCCGCATAGATAGGCACCTGAAAACTGACGAGGGCAACACTGTCCCAGAGCACTCTGGACAACCGACCCTCACTGGCTCGCGTCATCACCCAATCGCGCCATAGGCCGTAAGGTCGCGCGACTGGAATCATCAGCACCGCGCCCAGCAGGCGCGCCTGGAGAACCTGATCCCAGGTCATGCCGGCAATGAAACGTTCATTGATGATCCCGGTGGTGGTGAAAAACAGGATCAGCGCTGTGGTGTCTGCAATAAATGCAGTCCGACGCGTTGGCTGTTGCAGGCGTTGCGGCACCTCAATTCTCCTTTCATGGCTTCAGCTTTCTTCAGTTAAACGCCGGCGCTTCATCGTGATGTGACAGCGGCTGCACCGCGAGGTGCGGAGATTCGCCGAAGTACTCGATCAGCAGTTCGGTGAGCACGCGGATCTTGCGCGCGGGATGCGGGCCTGGCGCGCGGAGGAGGTAGGCTCCGGCAGGGGGCGGTGGATGGTTGGTCATGATCGGCACGAGTGCACCCGTGGCGATGTGCTCGTGGGTGAGGCAGTCGGGCAAGTAGGCGACGCCGAGGCCGGCAGTCGCGGCCGCGGCGAGGGCAGTGCCGTTGTCAGCCTTGAAGCGTCCTTGCGGGCGGACTGTGATGACCTTGTCAGCCGCCATGAATTGCCAGGCTTCGGTGCCTTGCATGAGAGCCTGATGGGCTTGCAGTTCGTCCGGGGTTTCGGGGGCGCCGTGGGCTTTGATGTAGTCCGGGCTTGCGACGAGCTTGGTGTAGACCGGGCCGATACGCCTTGCGATCAAGTTGGAGTCCTGCAGATAACCCACGCGAATGGCGCAATCGTAGCCCTCGGTAATCAGGTCAACGAAGCGATCGCTGTAGCAGGTCTGCATGTGCAACTGAGGGTGACGGCGAGCCATTTCCGCCAGCACCGGGGCGAAGTGCGTCGGCCCGAACGACAATGGCACTGCTACTCGCAGGCGGCCACGCAGGGCGCCAGCGGGCAGGATGGTTTCCCTGGCGATATCGATTTCGCTGCAGACTCGGGCGGCGTAATCGCGGAACGTCGCGCCGGCCTCGGTGAGCGATGCGCCGCGCGTCGAGCGTGCCAGCAGTTGCACGCCCAGTTCTGCTTCAAGCCGGGCCAGCCGGCGGCTGACGATTGATTTCGAGACCCCGAGCCGCAGCGCAGCCTGTGAAATACCTCCGGCATCCGCCACTTCGACGAAGGTCTGCAGTTCTTCGATATCCATTTTTGCGTTCCCCTTGGCGCGACACAGTTCGCCTCGGGATGCTACTACTGCCGCGAATAGGGGAACAGCACAATGGGTTTTCCAGGCACGGCGTCACTCGCGTGCGTTCTGGAATCACAAACCGCACGGGCTCCGGTCGATTCACCCACGTGCGTTACCCAGACAAAAGGACCTGCAAATGGCAAGCGAAGCAATCCGCAACCCCCACACCGATCAACTGCTGACGCCCGAGAATTCAGCATTGATCGTCATCGACTATCAACCGGTTCAGGTGTCTTCGATCCGCTCGATGCCTCGCGATGAACTGGTCTTCAACATCACCAGCGTTGCGAAGGCGGCGGTCAACTACAACCTGCCGATCATCCACTCGACCGTGAATGTCGCGACCGGGCGCAACAAACCGCCGATTCAAGAGTTGCAAGCGGTGCTCGGCCATCTGCCCACCTATGACCGCACGTCGATCAACAGTTGGGAGGACACCGAGTTCAAGCAGGCAGTCAAAGCGCTCGGGCGCAAGAAACTGATCATGACCGCGCTGTGGACTGAAGCCTGTCTGACCTTCCCGGTGCTCGACGCGATCCAGGAAGGCTATGAGGTTTATGTGCCGATCGATGCGGTGGGCGGCACGTCGCTGGCCGCGCACGAGGCGGCGTTGCGCAGAATGGAACAGGCAGGTGCGAAGCTGATCAGCCGGGTGCAGATGTACTGCGAACTGCAGCGCGACTGGGCGCGAGAGGTGACCGTGCCGGGCTTTATGGGCGTGTTCGAAAACTTCGAAGGATTCAATGCTGAAAAGGCGCTGCAAGAGGCTGGCAACAAGGCCTGAGTAACGGGCCGTTGTTAAAGGTGGCGCTGGCAATCGCCGGCGCTGCCTTCATTTGGCCTGTTTCGAACGCCTGAAAATAATCTGAACCGCTGTAGGACCTGCTCGCCTAATGATTAGCTTGTGGTCAATCGCACAGGCGATGTGCCAATTCCGGCACACTCCGAGAGGTGGTCAACGTGGCTAAAGACGAAAAGAAAAGCAAAGACAAAGCTGACGCTTCGAAAGCCAGCAAGGATTTGAAGGACAAAAAGTCGTCACCTGCGAAGAAATCAGCAGCGGCTTCGGCGCTTTCGAAGTCCTCCGACAAGGACAAGAAAGACAAGAAGAAAGACGCCGAGCCGAAGAAATCTGCCAAGAAAGCCGATAGCAAGCCTGAGAAGGCCAAAGATTCGAAGAAGGCTGACAAGCCGGCTAAAAAGAAAAAGTGATCTTGAAGACAATAAAAAACCCGGCATTCGAACCGGGTTTTTTATCGCCTGTAATCGGAAAGTCAGAGCGCCGCTTTCACCTGCAAACCAAACACTAACGCATTGTCGATGTCCTGCCCGGAAAACGCGCCCGGCTCGATGATGTACTGCACATTCGGGCGCAGGGTCAGCCAAGGCGTGGCCTGATATCCGTAGCCGAGTTCGATCAATTGCTCGGCGCTGTCCAGGTTCGGGAACGCTGTGCCGTTGTTCAATGCAGCGTCTTGCAGCACGTCACGGCTGCGCGGGTTTGGCACGGCGCGTCCGTAACCCAGGGCGACGGTGTCACGCGGGCGACCTTCGAATGGTTTGTACAAAACCACCCCGGTGCCATACCACTTGCTGAACGGCGAAGCCGCTTCGCTGGCCGCCGAGTATTGGCCGAAGGCATGCAGGCTGCGGCCCTCGGACGTCGGCGAGTTCCAGACCGCCTGATCGATCAGCAAATAATGACCGCCACGACCGGACACTTCGTCGTCGCTGCCAATGCGTTTTACATCAGAGCTGTCGTAGTAGTAGCCGACTTTGTACTCACCAGGCAGCTCACCCGCATGTTTGTACACCAGCTCAATCGGCACCACGGTGCCGGTGGTGTGTTTCGGGCCAAGGTGCCAGGCGCGGCTGGAGTTGCCGTTGCTTTCCGGATCGACGTTGAACGCGGCCACGCGCAGTTGCCAAGAGGACGACAGGTCGTATTTCACCCGCACGCCCAAATGGGCATTGGGGTAGTTGGTCCAGCCGCTGCCGCCGGACATGTTCAGCGGATGGCCGCAGAAACCGGCGTTCATGAAGTTGCACAGAATGCCGCTGTCGAGGCCGCCGAGGTCGTTGCCCATGGCCATGTAACCGAGCTTCACGTTGAGCGCTGGGGTAAACAGGCTGCGCTCGTAACTCAGTTCGGTCAGGCGCGTGTACAGGCCACCGTAGTTTTCCTGGATCGGCAGACGGTTGCCGACCAGATCTTCTGAGGCGCTGTTGCCACGACGGTCGTTGATGGTCAGCTGGACCTTGCCGGCATTGTCGACGTCGTACAGTTTGCTCAGATCGAACTGCACGCCGAGTTTGATGTTCTGCGAGTAGCGCGCCGAGCGATGCAAACCGCCATCGGCGTTGTAAGCCATTTCACCGCTGTAATCACCGGTGAATTTGACGCCTTGTTCATCCATCTGGTGACGCAAGCCACCCCAGTCACCGGTGAGGGTGCTGCGGGTCAACAGATCGGAATCGTTGTCGGCCAGCGCGGGGAGGGTAGTGGTGCACGCGACGCCCAGCAACAGGCCTTTGAACAGGTCGGAACGGGAAAAACCAACAGCCGATAGCATGTAAATCTTCCTGCAGAAAACTTGAGCAATAGGGGGGAAAGCAGCGCGGCACCCGAAGGTGCCGCGCTTAAAGCAAGCGTCCGCGTTTAACGTGGACGCAGTGGTTTACGGCAGGGCGTAAGCCATCACGTAGTCGCCGCGATCGGTCGACTGACGCGCACCACCGGCGGTGATGACGATGTATTGCTTGCCGGTTTTCGGCGAAACATAGGTCATCGGGCCGCCCTGACTGCCGACCGGCAGACGTGCTTTCCAGACTTCTTCACCGTTGCCGCTGTTGAACGCACGCAGGTAGAAGTCCTGAGTGCCGGCGATGAAGATCAAACCACCTTGGGTCGACAGTGTGCCGCCGAGGGTTGGCAGACCGATCTTGATCGGCAGGTGCATGCGGATGCCCAGTGGACCGGTGTCTTCAACAGTGCCGACCGGAACCTGCCAAGCAACTTTCTGGGTCTTCATGTCAATGGCAGTCAGCGTGCCGAACGGCGGCGCCTGGCAAGGAATGCCGGCTACCGACAGGAAGCGGTTTTTGTTCACGGCGTAAGGCGTGCCTTTCAGCGGTACGGCGCCCATGCCGGTGTTCAGTGCTTCGCCACCGCCAGCGGCCTGGCCTTTGTTTTGCGACGGGATCATCTGAATCCACAGACCCAGACGCATGTCGTTAACGAAGATGAAACCGTGCACCGGGTCAGTGGAAATGCTGCCCCAGTTCATGCCACCCAGCGAACCCGGGAAGCTCAGCGATTTATCGGTGCCTGGTGCGGTGTACAGACCGTCGTAACGCATGCCTTTGAAGTCGATGCGGCAGAGCAACTGATCGTACGGAGTGGCGCCCCACATGTCCGATTCGGTCAGGTGCTGAGCACCGATTTCTGGCATGCCTACCGATTTCGGCTGAGTAGGCGAGTACGGTTCGTTCGGGATGTTCGCCGCTTTGACCGGCACTTCTTTCACGTCGGTCAGCGGTTTGCCGGTTGCACGGTCGAGCACGTAAATCTGCCCGGCCTTGGTGCCAATGACCAGCGCCGGAATGCTTTTGCCGTCTTTGGTGAAGTCGATCAGGCTCGGCTGCATCGGCAGGTCGAAGTCCCAGAGGTCGTTGTGCACGGTCTGGAATACCCAGCGTTCAGCGCCAGTCGTGGCGTCCAGCGCGAGGATCGAAGCGCCGTAGGTGTGATCGAGTTTGCTGCGCTCGACACCATAGATGTCGGTCGACGAGCTGCCCATCGGCAGGAAAACGGTGTTGGTTGCCGGATCATAGGACATCGGCGCCCAGCTGTTCGGCGTGCTGCGCACATAAGTGCTGCCGTCGGCCGGTGCGTTTTTATCCTGCGGATTGCCCGGGTCGAACGCCCAACGCATGGCGCCGGTCATCACGTCGAAACCACGGATCACGCCGCCGGGCATGTCGGTTTGCACGTTGTCAGCTACGCGACCGCCAACTACCACAGTGGTACCGGCCATCAGCGGCGCGGACGACAGCTGATAGTAGCTGTCCGGGACATCACCCAGGCCAGCCTTCAGATCTACCTGACCGTTGTTGCCGAAACCCTGGCAGAACTCGCCAGTGTCAGCATCGACCGCGATCAAACGGGCATCGATGGTGTTGGTCAGCAGACGACGCTGGCAGTTGGCGGCCGGCGCAGGCTTGGCTTCGATGATCGACGAGTTGCTCGGCTGAGCAATCGCTTTGGTGGCGTCGAAATAGGCCATGCCACGGCAACGCTGCCAGACTTTCGACTGAGCGTTGATCGCGTTCTTCCACAGCTCTTTACCGGTGTCGGCATCGAGGGCAATCAGGTTGTTGTGCGGGGTGCAGATGAACACCTTGTTGCCGACCTGGAGCGGGGTGAGCTGGTCTTCGGCGCCGTTGCCATCGCTCTCGGCGACGTCACCGGTGTGGTAGGTCCACGCGACTTTCAGCTTGTCGACGTTGCTGCGGTTGATCTGGTCCAGCGCAGCGAAGCGGCTACCGCCTTCGGTATTACCGTAGTGCGCCCAGTCCTTTTGCGCCTTGTCCGGCTCGACCGGAGTCAGGCCCGGGCCAGTGCCGGTTGCCGCCACGGTTGGATGGGCGACAAACATATTGCCGGCCGCTACAACCACGCCGACCGCCAGCACCGCAGCCACAGCGTAAGCGCCGCGACCGGCAACACCACCGTTGGCACGCTTGAGCAGCGGATAAACCAGCGCCACGACCAGGCCGATCACACTGAACATGAACAGGCGCGAGAACACCGGCCAGAACACCAGCCCGGAATCGCTCACCGCCCAGATCGCAGTTCCGACCAGGAACGCGGCAAACAGCCACGCGCCGGCAGGCTTGAAGCGCGCGATCAGCAGACCGGAAACGGCCATGACCAAGCCACCCACCAGGAAGTACCACGAGCCTCCCAGGCTGACCAACTTCACGCCGCCCGCAGCCAGCGCCAAGCCGAGCAGGGCGATGACGACGCCCAGCCCGATCAGAATGAATTTTGATATGCCCGAGAGGCGTTGACTCTGCTTCACGTTGAGTGTCCCGTTGAAATGAGGCGCGCATTATATAGTTAGGTAACTACCTAGTTAAATCACAAATTTCAACGTGAAGCGTAGTTCGAGGTTTCGGCTCGCGCCTGCAGAGGACTCAGATGTGGAAATGTCTGTCGAAATGCGCACAAGAATCGCTGTTCTGTCAGATTCATTGTGAGTTGTGACAGATATCGGAAGCCGTACATTCAGGCGTAAATCATTTGCGCCGGGTTGTAAATGCGACGAATAACCACCCGGTAGCCCGTCCCAGAGCGGTCAATGGATGCGCTGAGCTATATGGATATGCTTTTTTAATCTTGGAGTTCGCCACGATTTACCGCTCAACTGGCGCCTTTTTGATAGGTAGCTATTTATGTCCGAGCGGTATGAGGTGGTGGTTCTGGGCTTGGGCGCGATGGGCGCGGCGACGGTTTATCAGTTGGCGAAAGCGGGCGTGAACGTTGTCGGTATTGATCGTCATCACCCGCCGCACAACCTCGGTTCCAGCCATGGCGATACTCGAATCACCCGGCTTTCGGTCGGCGAGGGCGCGCAATATGTGCCGATCGTGCGCAATTCTCATCGCATCTGGCGTGAGCTGGAGGCCCTGACCGGGGAATCGCTGTTCGAGCAATCGGGGTTGCTGGTGCTGACGTCGAGCGCCGAATTCGATCCTGAAGATTCGACCGACTTCACCCTGCGCACCATCGGCCTGGCGCAGACTTACGGCATCGAGCACGAAGTCCTGTCCGCCGAACAGATTCGCCAGCGCTTCCCGCAATTCGCCAACGTGCACGATTCGGCCATCGGCTATTTCGAACCGGGTGGCGGCTTCGTGCGCCCCGAGCGCTGCATTGATGTGCAGCTCAAACTGGCCGAGCAACACGGTGCGACGCTTTATAAAGGCGAGACCGTTACCGGGATCAGCTCGAACGAGGAGGGTGTCACGGCCACCACGGACCGGCGCACGCTGTTTGCCAATAAGCTGGTGATCAGCGCGGGCAACTGGAACGGCGAGTTGCTCGGTGAGCCCTATCAGAATCTGCTCAGCGTTTACCGGCAGAAGCTGTTCTGGTTCGAGCTGGAAGAGAACGCCGGACTGGTTGGCCACTCACCGACCTTCATCTTCACCCACGGTCGCGGCGACGACAAAATCAACTACGGCTTTCCCGCGCTACCCGGCGAAAGCAGCATGAAAATCGCCACCGCGCAGTACCACACCTCAACGTCAGCGCAGGCCATCGACCGCACGGTTTCAGCGGCCGAAGCGCAGGACATGTACGAGCATCAGGTACACGATCGCATCGCCGGCGTGACCTCGACAGTGCTCAAGTCAGCGGTCTGCGCCTACACAGTGACGCCAGACCGGCATTTCATCATCGACGAGCATCCGTCGCTGCAACACACCCTGTTCGTCTCTGCGTGCTCCGGGCACGGCTTCAAACATTCCGCCGCGCTCGGCGAAGCATTTGCCCAGTGGTGCATGCGCGGCTCGAGCGACCTGGATCTGTCCTCTTTCTCCCTAAAACGCTTCGAAGGAAAACTATCGTGAAACGCTTCGCGCTCTCCGTAGCACTGCTGGTCGCCGCCATGGGCAATGCCTATGCCGAAACCCTGAAAATCGCCGTGGTGCCTGTGCCCCACGCCGAGATCCTCGAGTTCTTGAAGCCGGAGCTGGCCAAGGAAGGGGTGACGCTGGATGTCAAAGTCTTCTCTGACTACATCCAGCCCGACCGGCAGACGGATGAAGGCTTGCTTGACGCCAATTACTTCCAGAGCAAACCGTATTACGAGGCTTACAAGAAAGATCGGCCGAGCAGCGATCAAGTGCCGATCGTCGCCGTGCACATCGAACCGTTCGGTGCCTACTCGAAGAAGATCAAAAACATCAGCGAACTCAAGGACGGCGCGACCATTGCCATTCCCAACGACCCGACCAACTCCGGTCGGGCGCTGCTGCTGATCGCCAAACAAGGCCTGATCACCCTGAAGGATCCTGACAACATCATGGCCACGCGCCTGGATATCGTCAGCAATCCCAAGCATCTGAAGTTCCAGGAGCTCGAAGCGGCTATGCTGCCGCGGGTGTTGAATCAGGTCGACATGGCGTTGATCAACGCCAACTACGCGCTGGAAGCCAAACTGGTGCCGCACAAAGACGCGCTGTTTATCGAAAGTTCGGAATCGCCGTACGCCAATTATCTGTACGTGCGTCGCGACAAGGCCAACGCGCCGGCGGTGCAGAAACTCGGCGCATTGCTTAACTCACCGCAAGTGAAGCAGTTCATTCTTGAGCGTTATCACGGTGATGTGGTGCCGGCGTTCTGACGCCGTCGGGAGCCGCCAGAAATGCTGACGGCTCCCGACATCCTCAAGCGATCTCTTCAAACCTGCGCACATCGCCCAAGGAATCACGCTGCATCGACTGCAGGTTTTTTTCGATGGTTTCGCACAGGGCTTCCATCTGAATCTGATGTTCGCTGTGGCGAAAAGGGCTTTGCAGATCGGTGCCGATGCGTTCGATGGCCAGCAGCATAAAACCCACCACGGTCGAGGCCAGCGGTGTGAACCAGCCCAACGATTCCACCAGACCGACCGGGACGATCAGGCAGAACAGCGAAATAAACAGCCGTGGAAAATACACATAAGGGTAGGGCAGCGGTGTATTGGCAATCCGCTCCATGCCACCCTGGCTGTTGGACAGGTCCACCAGCGTCGATTCCAGCCGCGCCAGGCGAATGCTGTCCAGGCGCCCGGCCTTGTATTCCCGAGCGAGCAAAGTCGCGGAACCGGTGAGGATGTCATTGGCAAAGTTGTTGGTGGTGCCGCTGCGGGCAAACTCATCGGCGGGAATAAACGCGCGGACTTCCTCAGGGCAAGGCTGCCCTTGCAGATGCGCCGCGAGGCAGTTCACATAGGCGACGTGGCGGCGCAACAGGGTCGACTTGACCGGATTGACCTCGCCATCGGGATCATCCAGCAGCGTCAGCACCTGGCGGGCGAAGCTGCGTGAATTGTTGATCATCGACCCCCACAACGTGCGTGCTTCCCACCAACGGTTGTAAGCGCTGCTGTTGCGGAAACTGATCAGCACGATCAATGCCGAACCCAATAACGTCAGGGGCATCAATGGCAGATTCAGTTTGGCGTTGAGGAACAGCATGAAGTCGACGGTGACGGCGATGTCCCAGAGCAGCAGCCAGAACAACGCCCAGCCGACATAGCCCAGGGTCTTGATGATCAAACGGTATTTTCTGACGATGGCAGCTTTCAAACGGAAACCTCGTGGCGAGCGGTAAGCGTTAACGCCTTAGCTCGGACGCTGTTTTCGGGGGAAAGGTTCGGTCAATAGTCTGGCAATCGGCGTCTCGACTAGTCCGGGGTGATCATCGCTAAAGGCGTTAAACCTTACGTTCTCGCTACGCCCGGCACATCCATATTGATCTTGCGCCAGAAAGCTTCCGACAAACTGTAGACCGAGAAGGCAATCAGCCCCAACGCCATCACCATCAAGATCAGCCAGCCAGCGGGCAGATTCTGCAGCGCATCGAGCGCTTCCTTCATTCCAGGTGGATCCATGGCTTGATAGGTGGAACCGCTGACTGCCAGCAGCAATGCAATCTCGATAAACACCACGCCGCGCGCGATCAGACCAAACCGGGAGACCGGGCGGACGTAGCGCATGACGTCCTCGTCGGCCTCGAAATACTTCTCGAACGACGCTTTCCAGCCCTTGAAGATGTGAGCAATGCCCACCCCAAGCGGAATGAGGGCGATCAGGTACATCAGCCAGTTCGAGTGTTCCCAGGACAGCAGATGCGCCAGCCAGTCTTTGGTTTGTCCTGCGGAATTGCCCGAGCTTTTAATCCCGCTGATGAGCAGGCCCAATGCGAAGAACGCCAGAGCACCGTTGACCAAGCCTCCGACAAACAGCCCTGTGCGAATCACCAGACCTTTGAGTTGTTTGCCGTGATGATCGACATCGCGCGTGGCCTGCAGGACACGCCAGGCGGCGAATGCCAGCAGTCCCGCCACGACAAGTCCCACCAGAAAATAGCCGAATGGCTGGCTTAGCAACGCCTCCAGACTCTTGTGGCTGTCCTTAGGTTTGGTCGAGTCATGAGCTGCGAGCAACGCGAAGATACCGATGATCAAATACAGCATTCCCCGGGCGGCGTAGCCTCCCCGAGCGAGGATGACAAGGTTGTGTTGCGCGGACATGGGACGTATTCCTGAGAGGTCATAGGAGAGCAGACCCTTCTTGCCGGGAGGGGTTCTATGAGCTGTCAAAACACTGCAGGGGCTTAGAGATCGAGAACGTCCTGCGAGCCCTGCTCAAGTCATACTCGCTGCCCCCAGAATCGGGCCTGCACAGTGACTTCCGTCTGTCGCAGGACTTGAACCATAAGGGGCGGATTGCGTCTTAATTTTCGTGAAATCAACCCTATGGAAGCAATCATGCTTTTGAAGAATAAGAGTCTCCTTGCTGTCATGTCCTGCGCCATGATGCTTGCAGCCGCCCCATTACTCCCTGCTGACATCTCTGTCATGAACTCTGCCTACGCGAAGGACGGTGGTGGTGGCGGCGGTGGTGGCAACGGCGGCGGCAATGGTGGTGGTAACGGCGGTGGCCATGGCGGCGGTACGGGTGGCGGTCATAGCGGCTCAGATCACGGAGGCACCAACAGCAACGGCCGTGGCAATGGGCTCAGTAGTGATCATGCGGGCAAGGCCACTCGCGACCATGGCGAAAGCGGTAACCACTATGGCAGTGATCGCAATGGTGACAGCGGTCACGGCTCAACGACTTCAGGCGTCGCCCATTCCAAAGATACGCGCGGCGTGACCAAAGCGACGGCCATCTCCGACACGACACCAGGGGATCACAACTCGAAAGGGTTGAGCAAAGCCGGAACGTCGACAGCAAAGAAATCACACTGATCCGCTATTTCTCTGCAACACCCACTGTAAATAAAGAGGGCGTCTGAAAAGGCGCCCTTTTTTATGCATTCGCACAAAGGTCGCTTGTGGAATCAATTCCTCCACGCCGGATAATGAACACTGGGACAACCCTGGCTCCCGTGCGAATTGCCCGGTCGTTGGCCCAGAAATGGAATCAGTTGGTCGCCAGGGCTGAGTACCTTGAGTGACTTCTCCAGGACATCGACGCCTTGAGTGAGCAATATCTCAACCGAATTTCATGGACTCATGATCGCAGCCAGTTTCGGATGGTTTTTCGCGTAATACAGCTCTGACTCAGCGTCATCTTCCAGGAAGTGCCAGATCTTTTTTGATCGCATGGAATACATGACGATAATCAGAAATACCCCGAGATAAAGCCACATCAAACTGGTTGCGCCGGATCTGGACATGATGGCGCCCGTCATCATGAATGAAACCGAACTTCCTAGCTGACTGATCACTAATGTGGATGCCATCAGTCGTACGCGTACGCCGGATGGGATCGACATGAGCCTCTTGTCCATTCCGACCATCGTAATGCAAGCACTCGCCGCTCCGGCAAAAAACAGGCAAGTACCCAACAGCCAGATTTCGTCGGCTGGTGTCGCTGCACAGAGTGCAAACGTTAACAGTGCCCAGCATCCAAGATACTTGTTGCGCTGATTTTCTTTTTTGCTAATCAGCGGGCTTAAAAAGAACACACCTGCAACGGCTCCACCCGCGAACACCGCATTGAACAAGCC
Source organism: Pseudomonas sp. GM24 (assembly GCF_000282235.1). Taxonomy (NCBI): domain Bacteria; kingdom Pseudomonadati; phylum Pseudomonadota; class Gammaproteobacteria; order Pseudomonadales; family Pseudomonadaceae; genus Pseudomonas; species Pseudomonas sp. GM24. The sequence continues at coordinate 23,932 of NZ_AKJR01000196.1, forward strand.
AACGCTACCTTCAGCAAGGCCGTGCGTGTGTATGAGCGCTGGAACCAGCATCGGTACGGTCGCTGTGACGGCCAGACTCAGTAGTAATCCGGAAAAGGTCAAAAACTGTTCTGGCGGTAAAACGCATTTGAGTTTAAGCGCCAACAGCATGTCATTAACAAGATCGGTTGAGGATTTTCGGGGTTGCAGGGCAGGGGCTGCGCTGACCGGTAACGCCATGCCTAAAACCACGATGACCAATCCCACGATCGACACGAATAGCAGCGAGATTTCCAGTGAATAAACCGTAATCACAATACCTGCCAACAAAGGCCCCGCAACCCGGCCGACAGTAACAACGATGCGCCGGACGCGAAATGCAGCCTGCGCACGATGTTTATCAAGGGTTTCCGCAGGATAGATGCCCAAAAGAGGCTGAATCATTCCAAATGCCGATGCAGCGATCACATCGATCAGTATCAGCGCATCAAGCGAATACCAGTTTGTGGCAAAAAAGTATCGCAAGACACTCGCAATCAATAGCGCAAAACAGCCGACCTTAAGCGCCGTACTGCGGCGCATCGATTCAGCCCGCGGCGCCAGGCACAACATTGAAATGATCGCCGCGAGCGCGAGCGCTGTTTCGTATGCCGCCAGCTCCAGCAGACTTCCTCGCTGCACGATGATCAGCGGTAGCGTGGTATTCCAGCAACCGAGGTAGATCCAAAGTAACAAGTCCAGGCAAAGATACTTTCGAAATGTACTCAAAGGGTGACTTCCTTGTTCCGCACCTTGTGTTCGGGATGTCATTCGCCCGCGCCGAATTATCCGCAACCGCTGCGCATATATCAGCTTATACCTGCGCTGACATCCGGTGATGTTCCAGCAAGAAGTCGACGAACAAGCGCACCCGCGCCGGCATCGCCGCGCCGCCGACGAACACCGCATGAATCGGTTCCTGGTCGCCGGGGTTCCAGGTTTGCAACAGCGCAATCAGGTCGCCACGCTGCAGGTCCTCGCTCACGCTAAATTCCCCGATCCGTGCAATGCCGGCGCCCACTCGCGCGAATTGTGCCAGCGCTTCACCACTGCTGCATTCGATGTTGCCACTGACCTTCAGGGAAAACGCTTTGCCATCGCGGATGAATGGCCAGTTGGGTTCGGCACGCTTGAAATTGAAGCGCAGGCAGTTGTGCTGGAGCAGGTCTTCCGGTTCCTGCGGGACGCCGTGACGCTGCAGATACTCGGGCGATGCCACCACGACCTGGCCGGTGGTGCCGATTCTGCGTGCGGTCAGCGGGCTGTCGGGCAGATGGCCGAAGCGCACCGCGACGTCGGCTTGCCCGCCAAGGATGTCGACCACTTCGTCGCCGAGGGTGAGGTCGACGACGATGTTCGGGTAGCGGGCGCTGAAGTCTGCGACCAACGGAACGATGGCCAGACGGCCATGGCCAAGGGCGGCACTGACCCGCAATCGCCCCTTGGGCACGCCTTGATCGGCGATGGCGTCTTCGACCTCGTCCATGTCGGCGAGGATACGCCGGGCGCCGCGCAGGAACGCTTCGCCCTCGGCCGTGAAGGTGATCGCTCGGGTGGTGCGCAACAGCAGGCGGGTGCCAAGCCGTTGCTCGGTGCGCGCGATGATCCTGCTGACTGCCGAAGGTGTCAGGCCCAGTGCACGCGCGGCGGCCGACAGGCTGCCTTCCTGCGCCACGGTGGTGAACACGCTCATTTCACCTGACCTGCCGTTGAAATCCACTTGTGCCTCCTAAGCAAAGGTGATTGCCAAAAATGCTATCTACCGCCTTAAAAGACGGGATCGTAGCATTGGCGGCATAGATAAGGAGCTTTCCATGCGTATCAATCCACCACTTGTTGCACTTGCCGTCGGTGCCTTCGGCATCGGCGTCACAGAGTTCGCCCCCATGGGCATGTTGCCGGGTATCGCTGCGGATCTGGGCGTTTCCATTCCCGCTGCCGGTTTGCTGGTCAGTGCATATGCGTTGGGCGTATTGCTCGGCGCACCGCTGATGACCCTGACCACCGGCAAGATTCCCCGGCGCTATCTGCTGATCGGGCTCATGGCGATTTTCACCTTGGGTAATCTGATGTCAGCCCTGGCCACCGACTACTACAGCCTCATGGTCGCCAGGGTCGTGACCTCACTGAACCACGGTGCCTTCTTTGGCGTTGGCTCCGTCGTCGCTGCCACCCTGGTCGCCCCGGAAAAACGTGCCGGGGCGGTTGCTGCTATGTTCATGGGCCTGACCCTGGCGACCATCGGCGGTGTGCCGCTGGCCGCCTGGTTTGGCGAAATGTTTGGTTGGCGCACCGCGTTCTGGGGCATTACCGGCCTCGGCGTGGTGACGATGGTCGCGTTGTGGTTCGCCTTGCCCAACGTGCGGGCGCCGCAAAGCGTCGGTGTCATGGCGGAAATTCGAGTATTGGGGCGCGGCCCCGTGCTGGCCGCGCTGTCCCTGACCGTCGTCGGCTCGAGCGCGATGTTCACCGTCTTCACCTACATCGCGCCGATCCTCAGCAGCGAGACCCATGCGTCCACCGCCTTCATCACCGCCATGCTGATGCTTTACGGTGTCGGTTTGACACTGGGCAACATGTGGGGCGGCAAGGCCGCTGACCGCTCAATCGATCGCACCCTGATCGTCTCGTTGAGCGTGCTGATTCTGGTCTTGTTGGCGTTCACCGTACTGATGCGCTGGCCGCTGCCGGCCGCCGTGGCCATCCTGATCTGGGGTATCGCCAGCTTCGCCCTGGTGCCGCCGCTACAGATGCGTGTGATGGAAGCGGCGAAGGACGCGCCCAATCTGGCCTCGGCGGTGAACATCGGCGCCTTCAACTTCGGCAATGCGATTGGTGCGGCGCTGGGCGGCGCGGTGATCAGCAGCGGGCTGGGTTATCCGGCGATCTCCCTGGCCGGCGCGGCAATGGCGGGCCTGGGACTGCTGATGGTGTTGGCGTTTGCGTGGCGCTCCAGAACGGTTGAAGCCGCCGTGGTGTAACACGTTCAACAATGCTCGGCGAGTTGTCAGTATTCGAGAGGATGAGTAAGCTGCCCCCATGAATCAGCCATCCCTATCTGCCTCCTCGCCGAGCACTCGCGGCCCCGCCGAACACGACATTCGTGACCAGATTGTCGCCGCGGCCAATGAGCACTTCAGCCAATACGGCTACGGTAAAACCACGGTTTCCGACCTGGCCAAGGCCATCGGTTTTTCCAAGGCCTACATCTATAAGTTCTTTGATTCCAAGCAAGCGATTGGCGAGGCCATTTGCGCCAACTGTCTGGGCCAAATTGCTGCGGCGGTCGAACAAGCGATTAATACCGAAGCGGTTTCAGCCACCGAGCGTTTGCGCAGGTTGGTGAAAACCGTGATCGCTACGGGTGTGGATCTGTTCTTCAACGACCGCAAGCTTTACGACATCGCGGCGTTTTCCGCTTCGGAGCGCTGGAACAGTGCGCAAGTGTATGAAGCGCAGATCAAGGGTTTTATCCTCGATATCGTGCGCCATGGTCGAGAAGCGGGGGAGTTCGAGCGCAAGACGCCGCTGGACGAGACGGTCGAGGCGATCAATCTGGCGTTGCGACCTTTCGTCAACCCGCTGCTGTTGCAACACAATCTGGATTTGATCGAACAAGCGCCCACGCTGACCACCAATCTCATCCTGCGCAGCCTCATGCCTTGACCCATCGCTGAGCAAGGTTTTCAGGCGATTCGAGTCAAACGACATCCCCTCATTACGTTTCCTGCCCACCGGCACATCAGTGCCGGGAGGGCATTGAATTTAGTTTTATGTGACCATTGACTGAATTGGTCACATGGATAATATGGTTTCGCTGTAGTGCTCGATGTTCTATTCCAGTGATCTCCATAGAGTCCAATAATGAAAAAAACAATGCTCAAGAGCCCCGTGGGCCTGGCCTTTGTGCTTGCGTCTTCCAATGTGTTTGCCGGTGGCTTTGCACTCAACGAACAAAGCATCAGCGGGATGGGCTCCGGTTTTGCCGGGCGCTCTTCTTCAGCCGAAGACGCCAGTACGATCTACGGCAACCCGGCGGGCATGGCGCGGCTTAAACAAGAGCAGGTCAGCGTGGGCGCGGCGACGCTGTTCGCCAAGTCAGATATCAGCCGGACGCGCGGTACGTTCGGCGGCAATGAAGATGGCGACATGGTGCCGACGACCACCGTACCGATGGGGTATTACGTCAAACCGATTGATGACCACTGGGCATTCGGCGTCGGATTTTATGTACCATTCGGGCTGATCACCGACTACGGCAGTGGTTTTGCCGGGCGCTATTACGCCAACAAGAGCGAAGTCACCACGCTGACTTTCCAACCGACCATCAGCTACGCCTTTAACGAAAAAGTCTCGATCGGCTTTGGTCCGACCATCAACCGTATCAGCGGCGAGATATCCGGCATGGTCCCCAATCCACTCAGCCCGGGGCGTAATGACGGCAAGCTCAAAAGCACGGGCGATGATACCGCGCTGGGCTTCAACGCCGGTGTACTGGTGCAGGCGACAGACCAGACCCGCCTGGGGCTGACCTATCACTCCAAAGTCAGTTACCACCTGGATGCGAAAACCAAGGTCACCGATGGCATCTTCAGCGTGCTGGGCGTCAGCGGCCGCAGCTATGACGCGTCGCTGGACGTGGACACGCCGGAGTCGGTGGACGTTTCGGTCACGCATCAATTCAATAACGACTGGACGCTTTATGTCGGCAGTACCTGGACGCGCTGGAGCCGCTTCAAGGAACTGACGATCGAGAACAGTGGCCTGCCGCAGTTGCTGAGTGGCCAATTGGGCACGATCAGCGAAGAGCAGAACTGGCATGACACTTGGGCTCACGCGATCGGTGCAGCCTATCAATTGAATAACCAATGGGTGCTGCGCGCCGGTTTCTCGGTTGATGAGTCACCGGCCAACAACACCAATCGGGGGCCGCGCATTCCGACGGGCGACCGCAAGGTGCTCAGCTTCGGTGCCGGCTGGACGCCCGTGGAAAATGTCACGGTCGACCTCGCTTATTCCTACCTTTGGGAGGAGAGCGTCGAGGTCAACGACACCTCGGCATCGAGAGGTGCCTACAGTGCCAGATACAAGAACAGTGCGAGCGGGCTCGGGACTTCGGTGAGCTACCGTTTTTAGGCGGGCCTGTCAGTCGATCCGTAGTCCGATGTTGCTGATGGCCAGGATGCAGTTATTTCTCAGATTGTGACTATTGACGATATTGGTCACAAGTCTGAGAATATGATGATCATCCTATTCCTCAGTAAGTGAACCTATGCGCCGGCTCCGACCTTTCCCTATTGCCGCATGCTTGTTGCCTCTTGCCCTGACCGCCTGTGGCGAATCTCCCGGCGTTGCAGATCCCCGAACTCAAGCGCCGCTGGTCAGATCCGCTGCGGTTCAAGCGTCACCCGATGTCGCTCGTTCTTTCACCGGAGTGGTCGCGGCGCGCGTTCAGGGCGACTTGGGTTTTCGCGTGTCGGGCAAAGTGCTCGAACGTCTGGTTGATACGGGGGAGGTCGTCAAGCGAGGGCAGCCGCTGATGCGTCTTGACCCGATCGACCTTGGACTGCAAGCGCGGGCGCAGCAGGCGGCGGTCATAGCGGCTCGCGCCAGCGCCAAACAGACAGCCGACGACGAGGCTCGCTATCGCAAACTGGTCGGCGTTGGCGCCATTTCGGCATCAGCCTACGACCAGTACAGAGCCGCTGCGGAGACTGCAAAGGCGCAGCTCAACGCCGCGCAGGCGCAAGCGGACGTAGCGAGTAACGCTTCAGGTTATGCGTTGCTGGTTGCTGATGCGGACGGCGTGGTAGTGGAAACACTCGCTGAACCTGGACAAGTCGTAAGCCCGGGACAACCGGTGGTTCGACTGGCGCGCGCAGGTCAGCGCGAAGCCATCGTGCATCTGCCCGAAACGTTGCGTCCGGCAGCCGGTTCCACCGCACAAGCCAGCCTCTACGGGGTCAATTCAGCGGCGGTGACGGCAAAACTGCGGCTGCTTTCGGACTCCGCGGACCGCACGACGCGCACATTCGAAGCGCGCTATGTGCTTGAGGGGCCGCTGGCCAACGCGCCGATCGGTGCGACCGTCACCCTCAGCATTGCCGAGGGCGCCTCCCAGACACAGGCGTTACAAGTCCCCATCGCCGCGATTTACGACCCGGGCAAAGGACCCGGTGTGTGGGTGATCACCGGAACACCGGCAAAGGTGGCTTGGCGAGCGGTTAAGGTGCTGGGGTTGAGCGATGATTCGGCGCGCATCGCCGGCGACCTCACTGCCGGTGAGCAGGTTGTAGCGTTGGGCGCACATCTGCTGCGCGATGGCGAAGAGGTGCGATTGCCGCAACAGAGCGAAGCCAGCGTTGCCGGGAGTCGCCCATGAGCCAGGGGCGCTTCAACCTTTCGGCCATCGCGGTTCGTGAGCGGGCGATCACCGTGTTCCTGATCTTTCTGATTGCCGTTGCAGGGACGTTGTCGTTCTTTCAACTGGGGCGTGCGGAGGATCCACCGTTTACGGTCAAACAGATGACGGTCATTACCGCGTGGCCCGGTGCGACTGCGCAAGAGATGCAGGATCAGGTCGCCGAACCCCTTGAAAAGCGCCTGCAAGAACTCAAGTGGTACGACCGCTCGGAAACCTACACTCGCCCTGGACTGGCGTTCACGATGGTGTCGTTGCTCGACAGCACGCCGCCGTCGCAAGTGCAGGAAGAGTTCTATCAAGCACGCAAGAAGCTCGACGATGAAGCCATCAGGCTGCCGGCCGGTGTTATCGGGCCGATGGTCAACGATGAGTTTTCCGACGTGACCTTCGCGCTGTTCGCCTTGAAAGCCAAGGGCGAGCCGCAGCGCTTACTGGTGCGTGATGCCGAAGCCATGCGCCAGCGTCTGCTGCATGTGCCGGGTGTGAAGAAGGTCAACATCATCGGTGAGCAAGCCGAGCGCATCTACGTTTCATTTTCCCATGACCGCTTGGCGACCCTCGGCCTGTCACCGCAGGACATCTTCGCCGCGTTGAACAGTCAGAACGTGCTGACGCCTGCCGGCTCCATCGAAACCAGTGGGCCCCAGGTGTTTCTGCGTCTCGACGGTGCTTTCGACAAGGTGCAGAAAATTCGCGATACGCCGGTCTCCGTGCAGGGGCGCACGCTCAAGCTCTCTGATGTGGCCACGGTTGAACGCGGTTACGAAGATCCCGCCACCTTTTTTGTGCGCAATAACGGCGAAGACGCGCTGCTACTGGGTGTGGTGATGCGCGAGGGCTGGAACGGTCTCGATCTGGGCAAGGCGCTGGATGCGGAAACCGCGCGGATCAATGCGGAAATACCACTGGGCATGACCCTCGCCAAAGTCACCGACCAGGCGGTCAATATCGACTCGGCGGTCGGCGAGTTCATGGTCAAGTTTTTTGTCGCGCTGCTGGTGGTCATGCTCGTGTGCTTTCTCAGCATGGGCTGGCGGGTCGGGGTGGTGGTCGCCGCGGCTGTGCCGTTGACCCTAGCGATCGTGTTCGTGGTGATGGCCGCCACCGGCAAGAACTTTGATCGCATCACCCTCGGCTCATTGATCCTCGCGCTCGGGCTGTTGGTCGATGACGCGATCATCGCCATTGAAATGATGGTGGTGAAAATGGAGGAGGGCTACGATCGCATCAAGGCATCTGCCTACGCCTGGAGCCATACAGCAGCGCCGATGCTGTCCGGTACGCTGGTGACGGCAATCGGCTTTTTGCCGAACGGTTTTGCCCAGTCCACTGCCGGCGAATACACCAGCAATATGTTCTGGATTGTCGGCATTGCGTTGATCGCGTCCTGGGTCGTCGCGGTGGCGTTCACCCCGTATCTGGGCGTGAAGTTGTTGCCGGACATCAAGAAGGTCGAAGGTGGCCACGCGGCGATCTACAATACGCCGAATTACAACCGTTTCCGCCGGCTGCTGACCGCGGTGATCGCTCGCAAATGGCTGGTGGCGGGTACGGTGGTCACGCTGTTTTTCGTTGCGGTTCCAGGCATGGGGCTGGTGAAGAAGCAGTTTTTTCCGACCTCCGACCGTCCCGAGGTGATGATCGAGGTGCAGATGCCTTACGGGACCTCGATCGAGCAGACTAGCGCCACGGCCGCCAAAGTCGAAGCCTGGTTGCAGAAGCAGGATGAGGCCAAAATCGTCACCGCCTATATCGGCCAGGGTGCGCCACGTTTCTTCCTGGCGATGGCGCCAGAATTACCCGATCCTTCTTTTGCCAAAATCGTGGTGCTCACGGACAGTCAGGAAGCACGCGAAACCCTCAAGTTACGGCTGCGCGAAGCAGTTGCCGAAGGCCTAGCGCCGGAGGCCCGTGTCAGGGCCACGCAAATTGTCTTTGGTCCTTATTCGCCGTTCCCGGTTGCCTACCGGGTGATGGGGCCTGATCCGGCGAAGCTACGCGATATCGCCGAGCAGGTTCGCGGCGTGCTGCAAGACAGCCCGATGATGAGAACAGTGAACACTGACTGGGGACCGCTGACCCCGACCTTGCATTTCAGTCTCGATCAGGACCGCCTGCAAGCAGTGGGGTTGACCTCGAATGCGGTTGCCCAGCAACTGCAGTTCCTGCTGAGCGGAGTGCCGATCACCGCGGTTCGCGAGGATATTCGTTCTGTCCAGGTCGTCGGGCGTGCGGCGGGCAATATCAGGCTCGACCCGGCGCAAATCAAGGGTTTCACCCTGGTCGGCGCGGCGGGACAACGCATCCCTTTGTCGCAGATCGGCGAGGTCGATGTGCGCATGGAGGATCCTATTCTGCGACGCCGTGACCGCACGCCAACCATCACCGTGCGTGGCGACATTGCCGAAGGTTTGCAGCCTCCGGATGTGTCGGGTGAGATCCTCAAGCAATTGCAGCCGATCATTGAAAAACTGCCTTCGGGTTACCGAATCGAGCAGGCGGGTGCCATCGAGGAGTCCGGCAAAGCGGGCAAGGCGATCTTGCCCTTGCTGCCAATCATGATCGCCATGACGTTGCTGATCATCATTGTGCAGGTGCGTTCGATCGCGGCGATGATCATGGTCTTCCTCACCTCGCCGTTAGGCTTGATTGGAGTGGTGCCGACGCTGCTGATCTTCAATCAACCGTTTGGCATCAATGCACTGGTCGGGCTGATTGCGCTGTCGGGAATCCTGATGCGCAACACGCTGATTCTGATCGGGCAGATCCATCACAACACGCTGGAAGGACTGGACCCGTTCCACGCTGTGGTCGAAGCCACGGTGCAACGTGCGCGACCGGTCCTGCTGACGGCGCTGGCGGCCATCCTGGCCTTTATTCCCCTGACACACTCGGTGTTCTGGGGCACGCTGGCTTACACCCTGATTGGCGGCACATTCGTCGGCACCATCATGACGCTGGTGTTCCTGCCGGCGATGTATTCCATCTGGTTCAAGATCCGCGCTGAGCACAAGGTTCAGACTGAAACAGTCAAACTGGCGTAGTGACAACGCCTGCAATCGAGGCCCGCTTTGGCGGGCCTTGTTGTCCCCACGTCAAAGCGTGGTGATCTGCCCATTGCGATCCAGTTCATACACCTTGTTGCCCTGCAATTTCTCTTTCAGCCACCGCTCGGCCTTGCCCAGCGGCCGCTGCCGCGCCCACAGCAAATCGACACCAATCTGCCAGTCGGTATGCGGATACGCCGAGAGCTGCAGTTCCACCAGTTCACCCTTGGCCAGTTCGCGCTGAACGAGCTGGCGGGGCAGGGTGGCCCAACCGAGCCCGGCGCGGACCATTTCCAATAACGCCAGATAGCTTTCCGCTTGCCACAACTGGGTCGAGCGCAGGTATTCGCTGCTCGGCAGTTTGCTCGCGTGGGCGCTGAAGGCCAGTCGGCGATGGACGTGCAGGTCGTCGAACGTGACGTTGTCGAGTTGCGCCAATGGGTGCTCGGGGTGGCAGACGTGCAGCATGATCAGTTTGCCCAGTTGCTGAAACGCCAGCTCCTTGGGATAGCCGGGCTGTGAGAACGCCACACCGAGTACCGCTTCGCCGCTGCTGACCAGTTCGCTAACGTCGCCGTAAACCGGATGGCGGATGATCAGGTCGACAAAGGGGAACGCGGCTTCGAAGGCTTTGAGCACCGGCATGATCGGCCCGTACGGCGTTTCAATGGCGAGCGTCAGGCTGGTTTCGACGTTGTCCGAAAGGCAATCGGCGTGGGCTTCGAAGGTCATGCAGCGTTCAAGCACGGCTTCGGCCTGCACCAGCAGCTTGTGGCCGCTGGCAGTCAGAGCGGGGCTGCGGTTAGTGCGGTCGAACAGGTCGACCCCAAGGTCGGTTTCGAGGTTGGCAATCGCCGCGCTGATGGTCGATTGAGTCTTGCCCAGTTTGCGCCCGGCGGCGGAAAACGATCCGCTTTTGACCACTTGGACGAACATCAGCAGTTGATCGAGTGAGAAGCGCAAGCGGTGGACTCCTGGGTCGAGGATGGGGGTTTAAAGCAGATAACCAATGCCAGATTCGTGCCATCGAAAAAAGCGATGGTTGCTAATTTTGTTCATCGCAATAAACGTTCAACTATGGCCCCGCGTCAAACGATCTCCGGGGCGGATCCGACTTTCAAACGCCCCTGAGCATGCCCGCGATCTCAACAGATGCCGCACCTTCAGGAGCGTGTGAAATGACCCCACAACGCATTCATCCGGTGGACGAGGTTTTGCCACTGCGACAGTTGTTCACGTTTGGCTTGCAGCATGTTCTGGTGATGTACGCGGGAGCGGTGGCGGTGCCGCTGATTCTTGGTAGCGCGATGGGGCTGACCTCGGCGCAGGTGGTGTTGCTGATCAACGCCAACCTGTTGACCTCTGGCGTGGCGACGCTGATTCAAACTCTCGGTTTCTGGAAATTCGGCGCGCGCCTGCCGCTGATTCAGGGCTGCTCGTTCATTGCCCTGGCGCCGATGATCATGATCGGCAAAGAGTTCGGACTCAGCCAGATCTTCGGGGCGGTGATTGCCGCGGGCTTTATCACCATTGCGCTAGCGCCAGTGTTCAGCCGCTTGCTACGGTTTTTCCCGCCGGTGGTGATTGGCAGCCTGATCACCATTATCGGCATCTCGCTGATGCCGGCGGCGGCGATCTGGCTGGGCGGCGGCAATCCCGACTCGGCGGATTTCGGCAATCCGGCGAACTTGTTGCTGGGTCTGGCCACGGTCAGCGTGACGCTGGTGATCTATGCCAAATGCAAGGGCTTCCTCGGCAACCTCAGCGTGCTCATCGGCTTGTTTGTCGGCAGTCTGATCGCAGCGGCTTGCGGCATGACTCACTTCAATCGGGTCAGCGAAGCCGCGTGGTTTGAGCTGAGTGCGCCGATCGCCTTCGGCGCGCCGGAATTCGCACCGGTGCCGATTCTGATCATGACCCTGGCGATGCTGGTGATCATGGCCGAGACCACCGGCAACTGCTTGGCGATCGGCAAACTGACCGGCAAACCGACCACGCAACAGACTCTCGGCAACGCGTTCCGCGCCGACGGCTTGTCGACCATGCTCGGCGGTTTGTTCAACAGCTTTCCCTACAACGCCTTCACTCAGAACACCGGTTTGATCGCGCTTTCCAACGTGAAAAGCCGCTTCGTCGTGGCCGCCGCCGGGGCAATCATGGTGCTGATGGGCCTGTTCCCCAAACTCGGCGCGTTGATCGCCGCCGTGCCGACGCCAGTGCTCGGTGGCTGCGCGATCGTGATGTTCGGCATGACCACGGTGGCGGGCATTCAAGAACTGTCACGGGTGCAATTCGAGGGGACGCGCAACGGCATCATCGTTGCGGTTTCGGTGAGTGTCGGGGTGCTGCCGATGTCCTTTCCGGCGCTGTTCGAACACGTCGGTCCGACGTTGAAACTGGTGCTCGACAGCGGGATTTTCCTCGGAGCGATCACCGCCATCACCCTCAACATCCTGCTCAACAACGAAAAAAAATCGACCGAAACCCTCGGCGCTGAACTGGCCGACTGACCTTTTGTTTTCCACTGCCCAGGAGTTACCCATGAATCAATTCACTCAGCTCATCCCGGCTGGCGTCAGCGATCTGGATCTGGCGTTGTTGCGCCAGACCATCGCCTTGTCCGAGGCATCGAAACAACGCGGTCGCCATCCGTTCGCGGCATTGGTGGCCGACCGCAACGGCAAGGTGATTGTCGAAGCGGGGAATAACTCGATGCCGCCGGAAGGCGATCCGACGCAGCACGCCGAGTTGGTGGCGGCCGCCGCAGCGGCAAAATTGCTGTCGCCGCAAGAGCTGGAACTGTGCACGCTGTACACCAGCGCCGAACCTTGCTGCATGTGCGCCGGCGCGGTGTATTGGACCGGAATCGGGCGAGTGGTTTATGCCTTGTCGGAGCATGCCTTGCTGGGATTGACGGGGGATCATCCGGAGAACCCGACGTTCTCTCTGCCGTGCCGCGAGGTGTTCGCCAAGGGGCAGCGCAAGGTCAGTGTGTTGGGGCCGATGCTGGAGGGCGAGGCGGCTGCACCGCATAAAGGCTTCTGGTCGTAAACTGCTGTCCGCGTCACAAGGTCCAGCGAGGCGGGGACGGTAAACGAGCTTGAATGCCGCGCATTCTCGGATGCGCGGCAATTCTCACGAATCCATCGCGAGACGAACCGCGCTTTTACAACGCAAACGTAGTCCCACGGGTATTCACAAACAGCGAATAGATCGAGTGACTGCTGGCCATGAACAACCGATTCCCTTCGCGCCCCCCGAAGCACAAATTCGGGCAGCGCTCAGGCAGCGAGATGTGCCCGATGGCCTTGCCCTGCGGATTGAACACGCGCACGCCGTCGAGTTTTTCCAGGTCGGCCTTGGGATCACCATTGCCGCCCCAGCCGCACCACAGGTTGCCGGCTTCGTCGCACTTGATGCCGTCGATCGCGGCATAGTCCAGCCCTTCGATGTGCTTGCGGCGTTCGCCGAGTGTGCCATCGTCCTTCACCGCGATAGCCCAGATCAGGCGATTGGGCTTGGCGCGACCTTCAACGACGTACAGTGTTTTCTCATCGGGAGAAAAGCACAGGCCGTTGGGGCCGTTGAGGTCGTCGATGACCCGCGTAACTTTTTTAGTTTCGCCGTCGATGCGGTACACGGCGTGGGGTTGGCTCGGGGTGATTTTGTGGCCCTCGTAGTTGTTGCTGGTCTGGAAGGGCGGGTCGGTGAACCAGATCGATCCGTCACTTTTGCAGACGATGTCGTTGGGCGAGTTGAAGGGTTTGCCGTCGAAGCTGTCGGCCAGCACGGTGATCGTGCCATTGGCTTCGGTGCGCGTGACGCGCCGACCTTCGCTGGTGGTGGTGGTGGAGCCTTCGCAGACAATCAGCCGCCCTTGGCGATCCCGGCACATGCCGTTGGAAAAATTCGAATGTTCGCGGTACACGGTGAAGGTGTCGGTGATTTCGTCCCAGCGCATGATGCGATTATTGGGGATGTCGCTGACCAGCAAATAGCGGCCATCACCGACCCACACCGGCCCTTCGGCCCAGCGCATACCGGTGGCAAGTTTTTCAACACTGGCGTTGAAAATACGCAGCTCAAGGAAGCTGTCGTCGAGGATGTGAATCAGCGGATCAGGGTAGCGCTGACTCAAGGGTTCGGCGGCCTCGGCGATCCGCGTCAGTGCGGTGCTGCCGACGGTGGCGAGCGTGGCGGAAACGGCGAGGGATTTTTTCAGGAAGCTGCGGCGGGTGTTGCCTTGCGCTCGGTCAGGGCTTTCAGGTCGAGCGGACAGGGATGAGTCCATGTAGCGATCTCCGTGGTTTTATTTTTATGTGGGAGACGTAGTAATACCTCGTGATAAGACATCGTACAAGTTGTTCGTTGCGCGACGCCAATGGGCGTAGGTAGCAGTGGAAGCCAGTAAGCATAATGGCCTCCACCTTAGAATTGGCAAGCGATAACGTCGTGTCCTGCGGGCAAGGACAGCTTTTAGTCAACCATCACCTCATCCAGTGCCTGCTCCAGCAGGCTGACCGTGCGCTCGACATTCTGTAGCTTCTCCAGTCCGAACAGCCCGAGGCGAAAGGTCTGGAAGTCGGCCGGCTCATCGCATTGCAGTGGCACGCCGGCGGCGATCTGCAGGCCGTGCTGGGCAAATTTCTTGCCGCTCTTGATGTCGGCATCATCGGTGTAACTCACCACCACACCTGGGGCCTGAAAGCCTTCTGCGGCGACGCTTTTGAAACCTCTGCCGGTCAACAACGCACGCACCCGATCACCCAGCGCCTGTTGTTCATCGCGAACCTTGTCGAACCCGTACGCTTGTGTCTCTTTCATCACGTCGTTGAACCGCGCGAGTGAATCGCTGGGCATCGTCGCGTGATAGGCATGTCCGCCCTGTTCGTAGGCCCGCATGATTTGCAGCCACTTTTTCAGGTCGCAGGCGAAGCTGCTGCTTTGCGTGTGTTCGATACGCTCGAGCGCCCCAGCACTGAACATTACCAGGGCACAGCAAGGGGAGGCGCTCCAGCCTTTCTGCGGGGCGCTGATCAGCAGGTCGACGGCGCATTTGTGCATATCCACCCAAATCGTGCCGGAGGCGATGCAGTCCAGCACAAACAGACCACCCACCGCATGCACGGCGTCGCCAACGGCTCGCAGGTACTCGTCGGGCAGGAGGATCCCGGATGAAGTTTCAACGTGGGGGGCGAAGACCACTTTCGGCTTCTGCGCCGCGATGGCGGCCAGCACTTCGTCCAGCGGCGGCGGGGCGTAGGCTGCCTGGCGCCCCGTCTCGACCGGCTGGGCTTTGAGCACCGTAGTGGTCGCCGGGATGTTGCCCATCTCCAGAATCTGGCTCCAGCGATAACTGAACCAGCCGTTGCGTATCACCAGACACTGTTGTCCGGTAGCGAACTGTCGCGCCACCGCTTCCATGCCGAATGTGCCGCTGCCCGGAACCACCGCCACCGCTTCGGCGTTGTAGACCTGTTTCAAGGTTTTGGAAATGTTCTTCATTGCGCCTTGAAAGGACTGCGACATGTGGTTCAGCGAGCGGTCGGTGTAGACCACTGAGTACTCGACCAATCCGTCGGGATCGATGCTCGGATAGAGCTTGGACATGGTGACTCCTTTGGCAGAGGGGTAAACATCATTGGCAAGCAAGTGTAGGCAAAGGGCAGCGATCAGCTCATTGAATTGCGCAAATGAGGTTAGAGTGCTCGGCAATGTCTCAATCGTTGCGTGAACCATGAAGCTGCCGCTGTTTATTTCTCTGGATGGGCCCAAGGGCACCGGCAAAACCACACTGCTGGAGGCTGTTACCGCTGCGCTGCGGGCGGATAAGCACAAAGTCATTCGGCTCTGCGAGAGAAAAAGCGATCCATACCGCGGCGAAACCATGGCCCTGGTCAACCAACTCGCCAGACATCCCTCGCGGGATCTGGAGTGGGCGGTGTGTCAGCGCCTTGCCGATAGCCGCCGCTGGATTTCTGAGCGGGTGCTGCCCAATCAGCCATTGAACAGCATCATCCTGATCGATCGCTGGTATCCGTCTGACGCCGCATTTCGCCATAACGTGCCGTTTGCCGAGATTCTGCAGTTGAACATCGAGCGAGGCGTGCGCGTGCCGGATCTGCATGTCGGCGTTGTCACCGCACCGGATATTTCATGGGCGAGGGCAACGGCGCGATCAAGAGGACTGGGCGGCACGGTGATTCAGAAACACGCAGAGCACGTCACCTGTAGCGAGATGTTCGAGCAGGCGGTTGTCGATCACGGCTGGGTGCTATGCCGTAACGAAGGAACCATCGAAGCCGCAACGACTCAGGTAGTTGCAGAGATCTATAAAGTGCTTGGCTGATTGTCGGATCAGCGCCGCCTGATCTAGTTTGAATGCCAGATTTCTCTGACCGGAACTCACCGTACTGACGGATCACACGCAACCCATGCTCACAAACCTCTGGTATGTCGTTCTCCCATCGTCCCAGTTGAATGATGGATTGATGCCGGTTCAATTGCTCGGTCAACCTTTCGTGGCGTTCCGCGATTACGCGGGTGTCGCTCACGTGCTGTCGGATATTTGCGTGCATCGCGGCGGCTCACTGTCCGTCGGCAGCAAGGTTGGCAACAGCGTGCAGTGTCCCTATCACGGCTGGCGGTTTGGCGCTGATGGCGTCTGCACGCAGATACCGGCGCAGCCCGACCTGCGGATTCCCGCCAAGGCCCGCGTCGATGCGTACCCAACGCTTGAGCGTTACGGTTGGATCTGGGCATTTTTAGGTGATCTGCCGGAGTCTGAGCGTCCGCCGTTGCCGACGCTCGACTGGATCGACGATCCCGCCATCCGCGTGGTCTCGGGCTACTTTGACTGGCAGGCCAGTTGGGACCGGATTATTGAAAACGGTCTGGACTTCGCGCACGCGCCGTTTGTCCATGGCTCAACCTTCGGCGATCCGGATCATCCCGAGATTGAATCGTTCGAGGTTGAAAGCGATGCGTGGAGTGGTAGCGCCCAAATGCTTATGCGCAGGCCGGCACGCAAAGGACTGCTACGGCGTAAATCCTCCACTGAGTTTGTCAGTGTGGTGACTGTTCCGGGTTTCCATTTATCCGGCCCATGCACAACGCTTGAGCTTGAGTTGCCCAACGGCTGGCGGATCTACATCGTCTCGGCGCATGTCCCGATTGACGCCAATCGCACGCGCACCTGGTGGATGATGGGCAGAACGTTTCTGCGCTCCCGATTGCTCGATCGCAGGTTCATTGCGAGCAATATCCGTATCTTCGAACAAGATCATGCCGTGCTGAAAAACGTCAGGCCCGAACGTGTGCCGGACTCTTTTCAGCAGGAGGTTTCGCTGAAATCCGACGCGCTGCAGATTGCCTTTCGCCGAGACGTACAGGCACTGGAACAGCGCGGCTGGCGCATCGATGAAGAGCGTCTTGCGCGAACCTTCACCGGGCGCAGGGCTTGTGCAGTACCCAGCCCCGAACGTCGTCAAATTCGCGCTTGGGCGATCGAGCCGATTCCGCTCGTGGATATCACCCACGAACCTGACTAGTGCTGCGAGCCAGCCTGCGCTTGGCGCAGACTGGCGCAACCCCTAGCGCGTCTCACATTGCGGCGAAGGCTCGCCGCTCAATGCATCCACCATTGGCGGATGCTTCTGCACCGCTTGACGCAAATCTTCGGTCACCCGCAGCTCCGCACCTGTCGGCGAGAACGTGGCTGCCGCTGCAAACGGCGCAGGATTGGCCGGAACCGGGCGCTTGCCACGGCGCCACAGGAAGAAGGTGACCATGCACAGATTGACCTGCGCAAATACCCAGAACAGACCATTGGCGCCGAACGAATTCATCACTGGCGAGATCATCATCGGACTGATCGCCGAGCCCAGTGAGTTGATCAGCAGCAGGCCCTGAATCATCGGCACCAACGCTTCGGCAGGCGCACGGTCAGCAGCATGGCTGACGGCAACCGGGTACAGCGCGAATACGCCGCCACCGAGCAGAAACAACATCACCGCGAGCATTGTCGAGGACAGCGGCACCAGCACGATCACCAGCGATAGCACGGTGCACGCCACTGTCAGGATCGTCAGCACCTGCAAGCGATCCTTGCGATCGGACCAGCGTCCGACCGGGTATTGCAGGAGCATCGCGCCAAGAATCGTCCAAGCCATCATGCTGCCGACTTCACCGACATTCAGACCGCTGCGTTGCAGATACAACGGCAGCAAGGTGTAAATCGCCGCGATGGTCACACCCGAACCGAAACAGCCGACCAGCCCGGTCGGCGTCACGCCCAACAGTTGCCGGGGCTTGAGCGGTTCAACCTGATCGAGCAATGGCGACACGCGCGGCAGGATCACGATCGGCAGCACTGATAATGAAGCGAGCATGCCGGCGACCATGAACGGTGCGCTGTCGCTCAACCCGGTGATTTTGCCCAGCGTTGCCTGGCCCAGCACACCGGCGCCATACAAGACGATCATGTACAACGCGAGCAAGCGCCCGCGAATCTTCGCGTCGCCCGCCAGCAGCAGCCAGCTCTCGATCACCAGAAACACGCCGACCGTGGCCCAGCCGTTGATCAGGCGCAGGGCGAACCAGCCCCAAGTGTCATAGAACAAACCCTGCAGCAGGATGGTCACGGCGATCAGCGAGGCAAAGCTGCCGTAGGCGCGGATATGGCCGATGCGCAGAATCAAACGGTCATTGAACACCGCACCCAGGGTCAGACCGATGAAGTAGGCCGATGAAACGATGCCGATCATCGTGGTCGACGCACCGGCAGCGTCCAGTCGAAGGGTGGTCAGCGAAGACAGAAAACCGTTGCCCAGCGCAACAATGAACAGCCCGAGCAGGGGCGCCAGCGCCATGGCCAGCAAACGCGGAGACATAAAAACCTCTAGAGAACGAACAGCGCAACGTGCGCCTCTGCGCATGCGATTGCCAAGCCGGGATGTGTGGTGCAGGTGCCCGCCGAACGGGCAGGGCGGTTGGGTATGTTTCGGTCACCAGATCCGGCGACTGCAAGAACGCGCGGATTCTAAGGCTTGTGCGGAATTTTCCAATGGCTGTTTGCTGCGACAGTTGGACGCAGGTCAATTAAGGCTGAGTCATAACGACAGCTCATCCTTTGCACGGCAAAAATGTTCCTTTATTGATCCTCTTGCGCTGGTTAGCCTGTGCGGTCGGTTTGCCATTTTGTGCCAGGAGTCATGATGCTGATCAAAGGTGAGCGGGCCGCCACGGCGTGTGGTTTGGTGGCGATAGTTTTGTGGAGTACCGCCGCCGGATTGATCAGGGGCGTCAGCGAGCACTTCGGTCCGCTAGGGGGCGCTGCGCTGATCTATTCGCTGGGCGCCTTGCTGTTGCTGGTGTTCCTCGGCCGCCCGCGGATTCGTTCAACATCCAGGCACTATCTGCTGCTCGGCAGCGCATTGTTCGTCGCTTATGAGGTGTGCCTGTCGTTGGCATTGGGTTTCGCCAGTGATCGGCATCAAGCCATCGAACTGGGCGTGGTCAATTACCTATGGCCATGCCTGACCGTGGTGCTGGCGATTGTCATGAACGGGCAGAAGACCCGGTGGTTCATCATTCCAGGCTCCGCGCTGGCGATTTTCGGCATCTTGTGGGTCGTCAGTGGCGAGGGGTTATCGTTGCCGGGGATTGTGCGCAATGTTCAGTCCAACCCGTTGAGCTACAGCCTGGCCCTGACCTGTGCGATTACCTTTGCCCTGTATTGCAATGTCACCCGTCGCTATGCCGGCGGGCAGAATCTGGTGGTGCTGTTTTTCGTATTGACGTCCGTCGTGCTGTGGGTGAAGTGGTACGTGAGCCAGGAACAGATACCGCCATTCACGTGGGAAAACTCCCTGGAGCTGCTGGCAGCCGGAATCGCCATGGCTGGCGGTTACGCGCTGTGGAATATCGGCATTCTGCGGGGAAACCTGACGTTGCTGGCGACCGCGTCCTACTCTGCGCCCGTGCTGTCGTCGGCGTTCGCCGCGGTGTGGCTGGGCGTGAGTTTGCAGATTCAGTTCTGGCAGGGCGCCGTGCTGGTGACGGTGGGCTCGCTACTGTGTTGGCAGGCGACCCGGCAGCACAAGGTTTCCCAAGCAACTCCGATCAAGGTCAGCGTGGGCGAAAACCCTCACTGAAACAGGCCTTAGCGGCCTGCCTTAACGGATGCTAAATTAGCGTCGCAACGCAAGTCTCCCGCAATCACGCGGGTTTATGGAGAGCAACAGCATGGAAGCCACCCCGGTACACCGTTCAGCCCCGATCCGTTACTGGGCAGTACTGGGCTTGTCACTGCTGTTCAACCCCTCAACCCCGGCCATGGCCTTTACCCCCGAGCTGCATTCGGCCTACGCGCTAAAAGCAGCACAGGCGTTTCAGCGCTGCCCGGGAGTAAAGCTCCCTGTGCAGTTGGCCGAGGCGTTGGCTAAAGGCACAGATGCAGAAGACTCAAGCCCGCTGACGATCCTTCAGCGCATCACCCACTGGCATTTCTACAACCGCAACGAAAAGCTTGAGCCATTCTGGTTCGTCGAGCGCAATCTGGACGCGATTTTCAGCAAACGCATAGAGAAGCTGAACGATCTGCTGGATAAACCTGATGCCGACCCGGTTGAAGTGTACGAGCAAGCAGGAAGGGTTTTGCATTACATACAGGACATGAGCGTCCCCGGCCATGTGGTGCCGGCTTACCACGCAAAGTTACCGGGCAATCATTCCGATCCATTTGATGAGTTCGAGAGCATTGAAGCGCTGCCAGTGTTCGACTTGTCTGACGTGCAGTGTCAGGCACTTCGTGATGAGGCGGATAAAGCCGATGCCAACCCTCGACGTTTTCTGGACGCCGCTGCCACAGCAACCTTGCAAGCGATAGAGCAGATAGACGTGGCCGGTAAACCTGTCGTCGACGGCGCATGGGAATCGTATTGGGTTTACCCCGCACGAGACGCCGATGAAGCCCGCAAAGGCTGGGGCCAATACGGTACCTGCGAATTTGCAAAGGGCAATGTCAATGCTGGGTGCAAGCGTGAGGAACAGCTTGTGGCGTTGTTCGAACAACAGTCTCGCCAGGCTCAGAGCAATTCGGTGTTGATGATCTTTTATGTGCAAAAGAAGCTGGCCGAAGCAGGCCAGAAAAACGCCAGTGCAATGGCTGATCAATAGTGGGGACTGAAATTTAGAATGCGCCGCTTAATAGCCCATGGATGTGTTGTTGTCAGTGTTGCGATGCTGTGTTCCGGCTGTACCTCCTATGCGACCGTGCCGACAATCAACGAACACGTCGGAACTGGAACACAGGAAATCATCTCCAGCTTCAGTTACGAAATAGACTCTCCCTGGAAAAACAGTCGCCTTGGCAAAGACGCCTACGCGCAGACAAAAAGCATGTTTCCACATGCACAGGATCACAGCTCCAGCCCTGTAGCCTCGAGCCTCCCTGCACTGGAAATCAAAGTCTCGGAATTTTCATTGGGTGGCGCTTGCACACAAGAGTATTTGACGGGGTTGAGTTTTGGTTTGATTCCGAGTTGGTGTACAAGGCCAGACCTGTACAAGTTTGATTTCACCCTGAATAAAGATAACGGCTTTTGCAGGCAAAGAACTTACTCAGTCAGCGCCACAACGGTTTCCCATCTCGTGATGATTCCGTTTGCGCTGTTTGAGCCCGAGAAACGACCACTGGCCATTTATCAGGCTTCGCTAAAAGATTTCCTTCAAGCCGATCAATGTTCCAAAGGCTTGTGACCGGCGCATCAGGCCTTCAAAAATCTCGCGGCGTAACTGACAAACAACAACAGGAAAACCAAGCCACCCAATGCGACCACCAGCGTACTGAGATGCGCAACCATGCCGATGAACGCTGGGCCCATGAGAATGCCGGCGTAGCCCATCGAGATGATCGCCGGAATCGCGGTGCGCTGGGGCATGCGCTGTTGTCGACCCGCCGCCGTAAACAGCACCGGGACTATGTTCGAGCATCCGATACCGACCAAGGCATAGCCCAGCAATGCCGCCTGCCAACTATCGAATACTAGCGAAACCAGCATGCCCGCCGCGGCGCAGATCCCGCCCAGCGCCACCACGCGAACACCACCCAGTCGGCTGACGATGGCGTCTCCGGTCAGGCGCCCAATGGTCATCGCCGCCGCGAAGCTCGCATAACCCAAACCGGCGTAGCTGGGTTCCATTGCGCGTTGCGAGGCGAGAAAAACCGCGCTCCAGTCGAGCATGGCGCCTTCCGTCAGGAAAACAATGAAACACAGGCTGCCCAACAGCAGCACGATCCCCCGTGGTATCGCCAACAACGGGCCGTCTCTTTCCGTGCCATAGGTCAGTAAGCCTGGCGCAGCCTTGTACAGTGCGGCGAGGATGATCGCCACCAGACAAAGTATCGACAGTAGCGGATCCAGACCCAGGCTGAGCATCGCCGTCATGGCCCCGGCACCGGCGATACCGCCGACACTGTAGAGCCCGTGGAACCCAGATTGCAGGGTTTCGCCGCTGTTCTTTTCAACAATGATCGACTGGATATTGATCGCGCAATCGAGCATGCCCATGCTGGCGCCGAACCCCAGCACCGCAAGCGTCAGCCCCGGCAGCCATGTCAGATGGCTCAGCATCGGCAGCACCGAACACAACGCGAGAGTTGAGCAGATGATCACTGGCCGGCAGCCAAAACGTGCAGTCAGGTAACCGGCAAACGGCATGGCGACGATCGAGCCGATACCAAACCCCAGCAACAACAGGCCCAGTCCACCGTCGTCCAGTCCGGTACGCGCTTTGACTAACGGCACCAGTGGCGCCCAGGCCGACATCACAATGCCGGTGATCAAAAATACAATGCGCGTCGACACGCGTTCGCCGTGGTTTGTATAAGTCGCCACGGATGATGTCGAGGTGTTCATTGAGGTGGACATCCTTATCGGTGTCTCCCGGCTTTTTTTGGCGACGAACCGGAATAACAGCTTTTCGAGACGAAAGAGTCCCTGCCAGCATCCGTCGGGATGCTGGCAGGAAGCAGGGTTAACATGAGTGAACAGAGCGCAGATCAGCCAACAGACTTCAACGGAATCGGGCCTTTGAGCCGATCCATCATGGTCGCGCAGTACCAGTCATCGAACTGACAAACGCCAGTCTCAGCCGTTTCCGAATAAGGACCCGGCTCGTACGAAGGCGAAGTCACGCCACGCTGGGTACCCTCGACCAGCGTGCGGTCCTGATCGTTGGTGGCAATCCAGACTTTGGTCAGGCGCTCGATATCGTAATCAACACCTTCCACTGCGCTGTCCGGTACCAACCATTTAGTGGTGACCAAGGTTTCGGTGGCGCTGATCGGCAGCACCCGGAAGCTCAATGCATGGTCACCGAGGAAGTGATTCCAGGTGGACGGGTAGTGGAAGTACAGCAGCGCGCCGATGTCCGCTTCAGCTGTCTTGTCCAGGCGACCGGCAACGGCCGGTTTGCCGTCCATGGTGTAGCTGACGGCGCCGGATGACAGCGGAATACGGGTCATGCGGAACTGGCCGTTGATATCCATCACCAAACGGCTTGGCAACCCGGCGCTCTCGCACTTGGACCAGTAGGCCGAGAGTTCGGGATCATCTTCACCACTGATGCCGCCCACCGACAGGTTATCGACGAACGAATGCAACAGTTCCGGGTGTGAGCCGTCGCAGTGATAGCACTCGCGATTGTTTTCGAAGACCAGTTTCCAGTTGCCTTTCTCGATGATGTTCGACTCGAACGCCACTTTGCAGTTTTCAAGATAGTGCGGCGCGATGAAAGGGCTGACGGCTTTGCGAAAACCCTCGAAGTCCGGGGCCTTGGCGGCCACGCAGACGTAAATGTAGGTATCGACGATCTCGCAGTGAACGCTTTTCAGGCTGTATTGGGATTTGTCGAAATCCTGGCCCATGTTGCCGGCGAACAACAGGTTGCCATCCAGCTCATACGTCCACTTGTGATACGGGCAAACCATCTTCGCCACTTTGCCGTGATCGGCCTCGCAGATTTTTGCGCCACGGTGACGGCAGGCGTTATGGAACGCCCGGACCTCGCCGTCTTTGCCGCGCACCACTGCAACGGGATAGTCCCCGATCTGCAGGGTGAAATACTGCCCTGGCTTGGTGATTTCAAAGGTGTGGCCGGCGAAGATCCAGTCCTTGTGCCAGATCTGCTCAAGGTCCTGACGGTAAACGCTTTCATTGCTGTAGAGAGCGCCAGGCAGCGAGTGCCAGGCTTTACGCTGTGCGATCAGGTCAAAAACGCTTTCTTTATTGTTCATTTTTATCCTCCCATAGGCGACATGGTTCTCAGCCTATATGGCCCAGGACTGACGTCACAAACGACATTTGCTGTGGGCAATTCATGCGTTGGCGTTATCGATGCAGGCCTGACTGGAGTGGTGGGACTGCGTGAAAAATCAGTTCCAAAGCAGTAATGGCGCAACTGGATTGAGCGATGTGTTTGATCGCTGTTTTCACCTCGGCACTGCGCTCTACACCGAGACCGCTGGCGAACAGATCAAATTTCTGGCTCAGCTCTTCAGCACTCAAAGCCGTTTCGGGATCGCCCCGCGCGGCGGTGACCGGACTCACCAGCACGCCGCCGTTCTTCAGGGTAATGGTCAATCGGGAGAGGATTTCGGCGGGGAATCTGGCCGAGATATCGGCGGCTTCGACGATTTCGATACGGCGGCTCAACGCCAGAATATCTTCAGCAAAAATAGCCGCCCCGGTGACTTCCTCCGGGCCGACCTTGCCCCGGACAATCAGTGCTGCCAGCGGGAAGGCCAAGGCGTACTGCGCCTGGTCAGCATCACTCGGCGTATGACCCTGTAAGCACATCGACTCGTAGAACGTTTCCACGCGAACGGTTTCAATCGAGTCGGCATCGAGCTGAGGGTTTTCCCGCTGCAGTTCGAGCATGGCGGTCAGTGCCGGTTGCGCCCAACGGCAGACCGGCCAGGGTTTGAAGTACTGACTGTCGATCTCCCAGCGTGCACCGATGTCGTTCCAGTATTCGGCGACGGTGATGTCTTCAACCGATTCTGCCGGTGCACCGGTGATGCCTTCCCGAGCCATGAGCAGGGCGTTCAAACCTGCAAATGCGCCTGCACCGTGGGCATCGCGCAGCATCGTCGGCGCTTGCACCACACGCATCATCGGGCAGCGTGCGCTGAAGTACTCAGCGATGCCCAAGGCGTGGCGGAAGGTCGGCTCATCAAAGCCCAGCAAGCGCGCGCCGGCGCAGACAACGCCCAGCGCGGAAAAACCACCCGATGCGTGATAAGTCGGCGAAGTCGCCATCAAGGCCGAACCTGCCCGCAGCGCCGTTTCATAACCGATGCACAGGGCGGTGAGCAGTTCATGGCCGCTGATCGATTGGCCTTGATGATGCAGCGCATCGGCGAGGGCGAGCAGGGCGGGAACAACGGTGGCACCGGCGTGACCCTTGGATTTGAAGTGGCCCTCATGGGCGTCGAGGCTGTCAGCGCTGAACCCGCCGGCCCAGGCGGCGCCGAGTACGTTGACGCGCTGTCCGCCAAAGATCAGGCGACTGCTATAGGCGCCCGTCGGGTAATGCTGTTCGGCAAAACGTCGCATGGCGCTGCTGGTGTCATTGCTGGCCGCACCGGCCATGACGCCGACGATATCCAGCAGACTGTCCTGCACAATTGCGCGGGTCTTGAGCGGGGCATCGAGGAAATCAAAGTCGCGACAGAATTCGAAGAGTGACATTCAACAATCCCTTCCTGTGAGTTGAGCCGAACCGATCATGGCCGGCGCGGCTCAACAATGAGCCAGGGGGAGGGTGCCGCTCTAGCAACATTTTCGTCGGGCTATTGATAACCAAATCAGCCGACGCCTGTGCGGACTGAATTAACGGCGGGGAAACTTCGCCAGAATCCATTCGCGGAAACGCCGCAGTTCATCTTCGTTTTCGGAGCTTTCGCGACAGCTCAGGTAGTGCCAACTGTTGCGCAATTGCACCTGTTGCTCGATCGGTCGCACCAGCAAGCCTTGCTGCACCAATCCCGTCACCAAGTGATTCCAGCCCAACGCAATGCCCTGATGGGTCAGGACCATGCTGATGAGCAGGTTGTAGTCGTTGGCATTGAAGATTTGCGGGCTGTTCGGCGGACGATCATCGATATCGATGGCCTGAAATGCCAGCCACACGCCCCAGTCGACATGCTCGGCGACTTGCGAGCGGCCATAGGGACTCAGATTGAGCAGGGCCGAATCGCGCACGCCTTCGATCGTCGAAATTTCCGGGTGTTTCTCCAGATACTGCGGGGTGCACACCGGGTAAATCACGTCGTGGCACAACGGGTAGCTTCTATAACCGTCACGGATGCGCGAAATCTTGGTGATGAAGATGTCCGGCTGTACACCGGGCTCCATGGTCAGAAAGTTCTGCGTGGTGATCAGGTTGAGTTCGATGTCCGGGCACTGGGCGAAGAACTCCTGCAGATGATTCGACAGCCACAGCGCGGAAAAGGCCGGCGAGCAACAGACGGTGAGGACCTTCTTGGTCGACTGGCTGCTGCGGATGCGTTCGGCAGCCTGGGCGATGTTGACGAACGAAAGTTGCGCGGCATCGAAGAACACCGCGCCGGCGGCCGTCAGTTCCACCGCCCGGCCGACCCGGGTAAACAGTTGCGCGCCCAGATAGCTTTCCAGCTCACGGATCTGCCGGCTGATCGCGGCCTGCGAAACGCACAGCGCCTCGGCCGCACGGGTAAAGCTTTCGTATTTGGCCGCGGCGACAAATGCCTTCACAGCCCTCAAGGACGGCATTTTCAGCAGGATGGTGTCAGGGTCGACATGCTTGCTCATTCGTACACTCTCCTAACCATACAGCTCCCCAACGAAGCGCGAGGAGGGTAACGGAACCGTGCGGGGAGGGCTACGCGAGCGTCGCTGTGGGGATAGACCCGGTCGCTCATGGTGCTGACGCGGCACTCGGCAATGGCTGTCGTCGCAACCGATAACCCGACGTTATCGAATTGCCCCTGTAAATGTAGTTGGATTAAGCGGGGTGATGCTAATAGATTTGAAACATCCCTTTTTCCTGGGACCTCAAAAATAATAAAAGGAAGCCCGTCGTGAAGACATCTATTCATTACCGCTGCCGCTTACAATTATTTTTGCTCGTTTGCCTGTCGCTTAATGCGAAAGACGCACGATGCGAAGGAGGCAAGGTATGACAAGTTCCGACGAGATCATCTGCGTAAAGAATGTTTTCAAAGTCTTCGGTACGCAGCCAGCACTTGCCATGAAAATGGTTAAAGAAGGTGCAACAAAAGCTGAAGTATTCAAAAAGACCGGTCAGGCGATTGGTGTTTTTGATGCCAACTTCTCGGTTCGCCGTGGTGAGATTTTCGTGATCATGGGTTTGTCCGGCTCGGGCAAATCGACCATGGTCCGATTGTTCAACCGGCTGATCGAACCGACGTCCGGGCAGATCTTTCTCAATGGCAAGGAAATCACCGGCCTGGGCGACAAGGACTTGTTGCAAGTTCGCCGCAAAGACATGGGCATGGTCTTCCAGTCCTTTGCTTTGATGCCGCACATGAGTGTCATCGACAACGTCAGCTTTGGCCTGGAAATCAGCGGCGTCAGCGAGAAAGAGCGCTATTGCCGCGCGATGGGCGCACTGGAGCAGGTCGGGCTTTCAGGGCAGGAACTGAGCTTTCCTCACCAACTCTCCGGCGGCATGCAACAACGTGTCGGCCTGGCCCGCGCGCTGGCCAATGATCCCGCCATTCTGCTGATGGACGAAGCGTTCTCGGCACTTGATCCGATGATTCGCAGCGAGATGCAGGGCGAGCTGATCAAGCTCCAGGCCGAGCAGGATCGCACGATCATTTTCATCTCCCACGATATAGAAGAAGCGGTTCGCATCGGTCACCGCATTGCGATCATGGAAGGCGGGCGCGTGGTGCAAATCGGCACGCCGCGTGAACTTCTGTGCAACCCGGTGAATAAATATGTGCGTGATTTCTTTAATGGCTTCGACACCAGTCGCATTTTGAAAGCGGGCGATATCGCGCAACAGGATTGCAATGTCGCTTATATACCGGGCGGGCAAACAACGATTAAAGCGGAAGCGTCTCTTCGCGACATCTTCCATCTGGTTGCGGCCTCGGCAACTCCCATGCCGGTAGTGGATGAAGTCGGGCTTTATAAAGGTTCGATTTCGCAGGGCCATCTTCTGAGCTGCCTGTGTAACAGCTGAACTGCGAATAATCAGAATTGATATGCCGTTTCTGAGTACGAGGTAGCATCATGTCAGACTTCAACTTTTTAGATCCCTTTCAAAGTCTCAATATTCCTTTGGGATCCTGGGTGGAAACCGCCCTTAAATATCTGGTGCATAACTTCAGGGAAGTGTTTCGCTCGATCCGCTGGCCGGTCGATCAAGTGCTGGACGGTGTGCAGTGGGGACTGCTGTCGGTTCCGCCGACGGTCTTCATCATCATTGCCGGGCTGATCAGTTGGCAGATTGGTGGCAAACGCATTGCCATTTTCAGCGTCGCCACCCTCACCGGGCTTGGACTGATCGGTGTGTGGAACGATGCCATGGTCACACTGGCCCTGGTGCTGACATCGCTGTTGTTCTGCGCCGTGATCGGCATACCGCTGGGCATCCTGTGTGCACGCAGTGATCGCACGGAAATGATCATCCGTCCGGTGCTGGATGCCATGCAGACACTGCCGGCGTTCGTCTATCTGGTGCCGGTCGTAATGCTCTTCGGCATCGGCAACGTACCCGGTGTGATTGTCACCATCATCTTTTCCGTCGCGCCGCTGGTGCGGCTGACCAACCTTGGTATTCGCCAAGTCCCTGCGGACAAGGTCGAAGCCGCCCGAGCGTTCGGCTGCACGGCTACGCAAATGCTGATGAAGGTGCAGTTGCCGTTGGCGGCGCCAACGATGATGGCCGGCCTCAACCAGACACTGATGCTGTCGCTGTCGATGGTGGTCGTCGCCTCGATGATCTCGGTGGGCGGTCTGGGTTTGATGGTGTTGAGCGGCATCGGCCGCCTCGACATGGGCCTGGCCAGCGTCGGCGGCGCGGGGCTGGTGCTGCTCGCGGTATTCCTTGACCGACTGACCCAGGCAATGGGTGAGCGCAGCAGCGATCTGGCCTCCGGTCAGCGCTGGTATGAAAGCGGCCCTGTGGGGCTGGTCATGAAACTGAAGAAAAAGAAGAACGTTGCACGTCCAGTGACGAATTGAGTTGGCCTGCTCACCCCATTAAAAATTCCAAGCGTGGTGAAACATGAAACTGACAAATCTCAAGAAAAGCGTGGTTGCGAGCCTCGTGGCTTCAGTGTTTGGCACCATGTTGTGCTCGGCGGTCTACGCGGCCGACGCCAACAAACCCGGTGCCGGTGTTTCGATTACGCCGATCTTCCCGACCATCGCCGAAGAGCGCTTCCGTGGTGAAGTGGTGATCGCCGGCCTCAAGGAACTGGGCTACGACGTCAAACAGCCAAAAGAAGTCGACTACCCGGCGATGTTTCTCGCACTGTCTTACGGCGATGCGGACTTCACCGTGCATGAATGGGAACACCTGCACCAAGCGTTTTATGAGAAGGCCGGCGGCGATGACGTGATGGTCAAGGTCGGGCAAATCATGAAGGGCGTGCTGCAGGGCTACATGATCGACAAGAAGACGGCCGAGGCTTATCAGATCAAGGATCTGTCGGACTTGAAGAAACCCGAAATCGCCAAACTCTTTGACAGCAACGGTGACGGCAAGGCTGACCTGACCGGCTGCAACCCGGGCTGGGGCTGCGAGATCATGGTCGAACACCACATGAAAGCCTATGGCTTGGGCCCAACCGTGGTCGACAACCGCGGTTCGTACTTCGCGTTGATGGCAGACACCATTGCGCGTTTCCAGCAAGGCAAACCCGTGCTGTTCTTCACCTGGGTTCCGCAGTGGATCGCCAGTGTTCTGGTAGAAGGGCGTGACGTGGTCTGGTTGCCGGTGCCTTTCACCTCGCTGCCGGATGGCAAGGAAAGCAAGGACACCTTCCATGATGGCAAGAACCTCGGTTTCCCGGTGGACACGATCAATGCCGTCATGAGCAAAGAGTTCGCCGAGAAGAACCCGGTGGCGCGCAAATTCCTCTCTGAAGTCAGCATCCCGACGGCCGCTGAAAGTGCGCAAAACCTGCGCATGCAAAACGGTGAGAAGTCGCTGGCCGACATCAAGCGTCATGCCGCGGAATGGATCAAGGCCAACCAGCAAGCCTATGACGGTTGGTTGAGTGACGCCCGGGCGGCAGCGAAGTAATCGGTTCGACCACGGTTTGGCGGCGGGCGGTGCCAGTCGCCACACCCCAAAGTTGTCGTTTCAGTGAAGGTGAGCGGGTGACGCAAGATGGAAACGTTCCAGAGTCCGTTGAAACAACAGAACATCGGCTTTCGCCCATCCACCGTGATGTCGGGCCATGAACGTGTGGTGCGGGTGGCGTTTATCCTGCTCGATCATTTTTCGTTGACGACCCTTTCAACGGCGATGGATGCCCTGGCCACTGGAAACCTGATCAACGCTGAGACGATTTACACGGTATCGACCTACTCACTTCAGGGCGGGCTGGTTGAAAGTGATATCGGCGTGTCGCTGGCCTCGCAAAGGCTGGTGGCGGAAGGCTTCAGTCATGATGCAGTGATTGTCGTAGGAGGCCAGCGTGTGAGGCTTGTCACGCAGCCCGTGCTGCGCCGAGTACTGAAGAAGTCCGCGAGCAAAGGGATCGTTGCCGGTTGCTGGAATGCCGCGTTTTATCTGGCCGATGCCGGTTTGCTGAAAGCTTGCGAGTTCGCCTGTCACAGCGACAGCGGCGGCCTGATCCATGAGTATTTCCCGCAGTTGAAAGTATCGACTCGCGAGTTTATTTGCACACAGCGCCGGGCCACTTGCGCCAACGCTCATTCGGCGCTGGATATGACCCTGGCGATCATGCAGGAACTGGGCGCGCGCAACGATGCAGCACTGGTCGATGAAATAAAACGGGTTCACCAGTCTGGACACCTTCAACCGAAGAATGCCGACAGCCTTCGCTGCTTATCGATTCCAAAGCCGTTGAACATCGCGCTCGACTTGATGGAGAAAAACATTGAGGAGCCGCTGGAAATCGATGTAATCGCCAGCCAGGTCGGCGTGTCACGCCGGCAACTGGAAAGAAGGTTTGCCCGCTATCTGAATGCGGCACCGAATCGTTACTACCTGGAACTGCGTTTGACTCGGGCCCGACAATTGATTGTGCAAAGTGATCGTTCATTGACCGATGTGGCACTGGCCACCGGGTTTGTCAGTTATCCGCACTTCTATAAACGCTTCAAGGACCTGTTCGGTTTACCGCCCATGACCTTCAGGGATTATTACTACGCCAACGACTATGTCAGTAGCGGCCGTTATGCCGTGGCGGCGAATTTTTAAACCAAACAGTCAATCGTCACTGTTTGCGCAAGTGCCAGTTTTGCAAGTTTCCGGATCAACGCCACTGCGTGCGTTTGCTTTGTGCCGCGTGCGTTTTGCAACTTCAACGATTAACGGTTCAACACTATGAAAGTCAGTTCATTACCCGCCGATGATGATAGTTGTGGCTGGTTTCATTTGAGCAAACCACGCAGTCCCGAGCCGGCGCACCGTGGGCACCGTTCCGCCCGCTGGGTGATCATCGGTGCCGGTTTCACGGGACTGGCGTGCGCGCGGCAACTGGCGTTGAATTTTCCCGACGATGAAGTGGTGCTCATCGAAGCACAGGAAGTCGGACTGGGCCCGTCGGGGCGTAATGCCGGTTTTGCCATTGATCTTCCCCATGACATTGGCGCTGAGGATTACATCGGTGACATCGCGCTTGCCCGGACCAGTTTGAAACTCAATCTGGCCGGCCAATCGATACTTCGCGAGCTGGTCGATCAACACCGCATCGACTGCCAGATGAAAGCCTGCGGCAAATATCAGGCAGCGGTAGAGAACCGCGGTATCGCCGTCCTCGATGCCTATCGCCGTGGCCTGGAAAAACTCGATCAGCCTTTTCAGATGATTGATGCCGATGAGTTGCCGGAACATCTGGGCACGCGGTTTTACCGCAAGGCGTTGTTCACGCCGGGCGCAGTGTTATTGCAACCGTCCGGACTGGTGAAAGGCCTTGCCGAGCATCTGCCATCGAACGTCACGCTGTATGAGCGCACCCCGATTCTGGAAGTGGAATACGGCGCCAAGACGATCCTCAAACACGCTCACGGCAGCATCACCGCCGACAAGCTGATTCTGGCGAACAACTCGTTCGGCATGCGCTTCGGTTTCCTGCAAGGGCGCATGTTGCCGATCTACACCTACGCCAGCATCACGCGACCGCTGACCGAAGAGGAACAGGCGCGCCTCGGTGGCAAACCGTTCTGGGGTGCCATTCCAGCCGATCCGTTCGGCACCACGGTGCGCCGCACCCCGGATAACCGCCTGCTGATCCGCAACAGTTTCACCTTCAACCCGGATGGCCGTAGCAACAGCAAATACAACGAGCGTTTCGTGCGTCGGCATAAGGCTTCATTCGATCAGCGGTTCCCGATGTTGCCGGGCGTGACGTTCGACTACACGTGGGGCGGCGCCTTGGCCATGTCGCGCAACCACAATGGCTTCTTCGGTGAACTGGCGCCCAATGTTTATGGCGCGCTGGGATGCAACGGCCTGGGTGTCACGCGCGGAACCGTCACCGGCAAGTTGCTCGCTGACTGGCTGGCGGGGCAGCGTGACCCACTGATTGACTTCCTGTTGCAGGCGCCAGGCCCCAACAGCAACCCGCCAGAACCGTTCCTTTCGCTTGGGGTGAACATGAACCTCAAGTGGGGGCAGTACCGCGCCGGGAGAGAAAGCTGAGTCTGCGTTAGCCCGTCGCGGCAGCGGTCACGCTCGTTGGCCTGCTGCTGCCCTGGAGGCTTGCGCCGCAAATAACCACGGTGTGCCCGGTATGCCGTCGGCCACTGATTGAACATTGAACCACTGGAGAAAACGCTATGAACTTTGACGGAATTTTTACCCCTGCGATTACCCCGTTGTCCGCTGATGGCCAGATCGACTATTCGGCGTTCTCCGACGTGCTCGAATACCTGATCGAGTCCAAGGTTCACGGCATCGTTATTGGCGGCTCCACCGGCGAGTATTACGCGCACACCGCCGAGGAGCGCGTGGCCGTCGCCGAGCGCGCCAAAGACGTGATCCGCGGACGTTTGCCTCTGGTCATCGGCACTGGCGGCATTCGTACTGAAGACTCGGTGTACTTCGCCGAAAAAGCCAAGTCACTGGAAGCGGATGCCATCCTGGTCGGTTCGCCACCGTATGCCTTGCCGACGCAAAAGGAAATTGCCGCCCATGTGCTCGCCGTGGACAAGGCCGCCGGGCTGCCGATCATGCTTTACAACTATCCGTCGCGGATGGGCGTGGCGATGGGCGATGAGTTTTTCGAAGCGATTGCTGGCTGCAAGAACATCGCCGCCATCAAGGAAAGCTCGGGGGAGATGAGCCGCCTGCACCGTCTGGCACATGCCCATCCGTCGATCCAGCTGTCCTGTGGCTGGGATGATCAGGCGCTGGAGTTTTTCGCCTGGGGTGCGCGCAGCTGGGTTTGCGCCGGCTCGAACTTCATCCCGCGCGAACACATTGCGCTCTACGAAGCCTGTGTACTGGAGAAGAACTTCGATAAGGGCCGGCGGATCATGTCAGCGATGTTGCCGTTGATGGATTTCCTCGAGAGCGGCAAGTTCGTGCAGTCGATCAAACATGGCAGCGAACTTAGCGGCCTGCGTGCCGGCGGTGTGCGGGCGCCACTGCAAGCGCTGGAGCCTTCCGAGAAGCAAGCGCTGGAAGGCGTGATCAAAACCCTTCAGCAAAACGTCGCGCGTATCGTCGAGGAGGCATGAAATGGCAGACCTGCTGAGTAAAGAGCAATACCTCGAACTGGCTGCGAAGCTCGAATTTCGCAATCAAGCGTTTATCAACGGCCAGTTTTGCGCCTCGCGTTCAGGCAAGACATTCACCACGACCAACCCTGCTACCGAACAGGTATTGACCGAGATTGCCGCGTGTAATGCCGATGATGTCGACGAGGCCGTAGCGGCGGCCAAGGAAGCCTTTGACGACGCACGCTGGCATTCACTGGCGCCGTCCGCACGCAAATCGGTATTGCAGCGCTTTGCCCAATTGCTGGAGGACAACGCCCATGAGCTGGCAGTGCTGGAAAGCCTGGACAGTGGCAAGCCGATTCGTGAATGCCAGAACATCGACGTGCCGGAAACGATTCATACGTTGCGTTGGCACGCTGAGCTGATCGACAAGATTTACGACGCCACGGCCCCCGTCGGCTCGGGTGCGGTGACCATGGTGGTGCGTGAACCGATTGGAGTTGTCGGCCTGGTGTTGCCCTGGAACTTCCCGCTGCTGATGCTCGCCTGGAAAATCGGCCCGTCGCTCGCCGCAGGCTGTTCGATCGTGGTCAAACCGGCCAAGGAAACCACCTTGAGCACCTTGCGCGTCGCCGAACTGGCGTATCAGGCGGGAATTCCTGCCGGCGTGTTCAACGTCGTGCCCGGGGGAGGGAAGGAAGCAGGCGAGCCGCTGGGCCGTCATCCGGATGTGGCGATGGTCAGTTTCACCGGTTCAACTGATACCGGGCGGCTGTTTCTCAAATACTCCAGCGAATCGAACCTGAAACGCATCGTGCTGGAATGTGGCGGCAAGAACCCGGCCGTGGTGATGAATGATGTCGAAGACATCGACCTCGTCGCCCAGCACGTGGTGAACGGCGCGTTCTGGAATATGGGTGAAAACTGCTCGGCCTCTTCGCGCCTGATCGTCCACGCCGACGTCAAGGATGAACTGCTGCAGCGTGTGCAGGTTCATTTGGGTGACTGGAAAATGGGTGATCCACTGGATCCTGAAAACCGCCTGGGTTCGATGATCAGCAAAGCGCATTTCGACAAGGTGCGCTCCTACCTTGATGTGGCCCGCGACGAAAACCTCAGCGTGTTGGTGGGCGGAAACACCCGCGACGACATTTTCGTCGAGCCCACCATCGTTGACGGTGTGAGTCGCGATAGCCGTCTGTTCCAGGAAGAAATCTTCGGCCCGGTGCTGAGCGTCACCACGTTCCAGACCGTTGACGAAGCCATTGTGCTGGCCAACGACACGGCCTACGGCCTGGCAGCATCGGCTTACACCGGCAACCTGCGCCATGCCCTGAAACTCTCACGCGGGATTCGCGCGGGGATTGTCACGGTGAACTGCTTCGGTGAGGGCGACGCCTCTACGCCATTCGGCGGCTACAAGGAGTCGGGGTTTGGCGGGCGCGACAAGTCGATCTGGGCGCACGATCAATACACTGAAATCAAAACCATCTGGATTGATGCTTCCTGATAGCGCCTTGACGCAACAAATCGCATCGCCCCGACCACTGAATTGAGTGGCGGGGCGATTGCCACATACCGTAACCCCCATCCCTGAGCTGGATTGGTCAGTGACCACGTCAGCAGAACGCTTTCAGTCATCCGCTTTTCGTCAGACATTTTGAACCTAACCCGAAATCGGTCGCTCAACCGGGAAATGTTCGGGGTGGGCGAAATGAACGCGTTCAAGAATCAACTGACATTCGCACAAGAAACCAAATTACTCGCCTTGGCGGCCTGGCGACGTGCACTGGAAAACCTTGAACTGCGAAGGGACTGTCCAGACGCCTATCACGATGAACTGCTGCGCCAGTCGGACGAAATGGATCGCTTGGGCATACTCAGTTGGGACGAGTGGCGCGACCTGCGAAGAGAAGCAGACATCGCTTACCTGCGCGCAGTCGCTGGAGACGATTACCATTGAGGCCATGTACGGTCGTTATCCACATCAGCTGAAAAGATCGAATCAAGCAAACAGGAGATTTCCATGCCCGAGCCGTTGACCTCATCAGGCGCACCAACTCGCTCCTGGTTCGCTCGTTTCTCAGCGTCTGGATGGGGCGGGCGGGTCTTCTGGTCAATTCTGATCGTCGTGACAATCTTCCTGCTGATAAGCGGGTATGGCGCCTTTGTCGGGGCCAACAAACAAAATCTGCACTTCGCTTTTATCGGCGGCATGACTGGCTTCGCTGCGACAGCAATCGGTGCTGTCGTAGCGATCGCGTTGCGAGACATCGCCGCCCGAACCCAAGACATCATGCTCGGCTTCGCCGCCGGGATGATGCTGGCCGCCAGTTCGTTTTCGCTGATTCTGCCGGGCATAGAAGCGGCTCAGGCGCTTTGCGATAACCAACTGCTCGCAGCCTGCGTCGTCGTCGCAGGTTTGGGATTGGGCGTAGCGCTGATGGTCGGTCTTGATCGTTTCGTGCCTCACGAACACGAGAAAAGCGGCCGCCGGGGGCCGGACGCGCAGCGCATCAATCGTGTCTGGTTGTTCGTGCTGGCAATCACACTGCATAACCTGCCGGAAGGCATGGCCATTGGCGTGAGCTTCGCCAACGGCGACATGAAGGTCGGACTGCCGCTGACCACTGCCATCGCCATTCAAGACATTCCCGAAGGTCTGGCAGTCGCCCTGGCATTACGCGTAACCGGTATCTCCGCACTGCGCGCAGCACTGATTGCGGTGGGTTCTGGGTTGATGGAACCGATTGGCGCCATTGTCGGACTGGGTATTTCCAGCAGCTTTGCATTGGGATATCCCATTGCACTCGGTCTGGCCGCCGGGGCGATGATTTTTGTGGTGTCCCATGAGGTCATTCCCGAGACTCATCGCAACGGTCATGAGACCCCGGCGACCTTGGGACTGATGCTCGGCTTCGGAGTGATGATGTTCCTCGATACTGCTTTGGGTTAATCGTGAACCTGACCAATGGCGAGAACCCCTCACGCACTGGCTTTAACCTCAGCCTTGACCACTGATTTACGATAAGTCAGCAAAACGATGCCAGTCACCACAATCACTCCGCCGAGAATCTGTCCGTTGCTGAGCATCTGATCCAGCACAATCCAGCCCATCAGCAGCGTTGCCAATGGCTCGATGTTCATGACCGGCGCATTGCGCGGCATGTCGAGGCGAGGTACCGAAATGAACAGGACGATAAATCCTGTGCCGTACAGCACCACCAGGGTCGCGAGGGCCAGCCATCCGGTCGAGGTGGCGGGCAGGTTCAGTCCGCCTGGGAGGGCGCCCGTCAGCCCTGCGAGGTTGACGCTGCTGAACACGATGAAAATGGTCAGCAGACTGCGCACCGAGCCGCGTACCTGAGACAGTTTGTGGTCGGTGATCCACAGCGCGCAGGCGAACACGCTGGCGGCGCAGAATGCGAGCGCGACGCCGGTCAGCCATTGCGCACTGACGTCCGTCGTGGTCGAGAGACGCCCGGGGACATCCAGCACAAACACCAGACCCAATAGAATCAAACCCATCAATATCGCGGTGCGTGCGCTCGGTCGCGGGCCACCCAGTGCCCAGGTGAGCAATGCCAGCAGGATAGGGAATACGTTCGCCACCAGCAGGGCCAGCGCCACCGGCACCCGTGCGACAGCGGAGTAAAGGCACAGACTCTGCGCAGTGATCAGCAACCCCAGCAACAGCTGCCAGCGCCAGGCACCCGCCGGCAAACGCAGGCTTTGTCTTTGCCACAGCACCAGGATGGCGAGCACCAGCAAGGTCCCGCCGGAACGCATCAAAATCGCCAGCAGCACTCCCGCACCATCATCAAATGCGACTCGCGCCGCCACATGATTGCCGGCAAACGCACAGCCCATGCACAACAGAATGATCACGGCCAGATAACGGGGGTAGGGCGGCGGAACGGTTTGCGTAGCGGTAGGGCGAGGCATGGCTGATCTCAGGATTGTTAGCCGTTCGAACGACTTGGTTTTTATTAGTTGTCGTACAACTAGCCCGTTTTATCGCATTCGGCGACGTCGGGCAATAGTCCTGAAAGCGCACAGCTACGCATATGTTTGACGTTACGGTGGATTTCCCACGCCTTTGATTAGGCGCAGAGATCGTATGACCTAATAAAAAAGGGGCGAGTCCGCCCCTCCCATAGGTCTGCATTTGTTCAGGCATGAAATGGATAATCGATGTAGCCACGCTGATCCCCACCAAAAAAACTGCCTGGGTCCGGCGTGTTCAGCGCCAGGCCATCGTGCAGCCGACGCGGCAAGTCCGGGTTGGCCAGGAACGGGCGGCCGAACGCGATGATGTCAGCACGATCGGCAATCAACGCCTGTTCGGCAGATTGCGCATCGTAGCCGCCCGCCAGAATCAGCACGCCGTTCCACGTTTTGCGCAACTGGGCAATGATCGCGTCCCAGCGCGGGTCGAAGTTCTCATCTTTGACTGTGCCGACCATCGCTGGCTCGACTAGATGCAGGTAGGCCAGATTCCATTGGTTGAGCGCTTCGACGAGGTGGCCGAAGGTGGCCTCGGGGGTGTCATCGCCCATGCCCATGAAGCGGCCCATCGGCGTCAGGCGTACGCCCACCCGTTCGGCGCCGACTTCCTCAGCCACGGCCGCGACCACCTCCAGCAGAAACCGCGCGCGATTCTCCACGCTGCCACCATAGGCATCGTCACGCTGGTTGCTGTTGCTGTTAAGAAACTGGTCGAGCAGGTAACCGTTGCCGGCATGGATTTCCACACCGTCCATGCCGGCCTGCAATGCGTTGCGCGCGGCCACGCGGTAGTCCTCGACGATGCCGGCGATTTCCGCGGTTTCCAGCGCGCGCGGCACCGGTACATCACCCCAGACGCCGTTACCGTTTTCGTCGACGATAAACGTCTTGCCCGGCACCGGCAGCGCGCTGGGCGCAACCGGCAGGCCGGCATCGGGTTGAAAGCTCGGATGGGAAACCCGACCGACGTGCCACAGTTGCATGAAGATCAACCCGCCGGCCTCGTGCACCGCCGCGCTGACGTCACGCCACGCCCTGACTTGCTCAGGGCTGTAGATGCCCGGCGTCCAGGCGTAACCCTGAGCCTGCCGGGAGATTTGCGTGGCCTCGGTGATGATCAGCGCGGCACTGGCCCGCTGGCGGTAGTACTCGGCGTTCATCGGTGTCGGCACATCGCCCGGTTGGCCGGCGCGTGAGCGCGTTAACGGCGCCATTGCCACGCGATGGGCGAGGGTGTAAGGACCGAGTGCGAGGGGTTGGAACAGGCGACGGGTCATGGGTAGCTCCAGATTTCATAAAGGAAAATCAAGCGCGGCAGCGGGGCCGCGAACCAGTGCCGCTAACTTAACCGTGTGTTGTGGGGGTGATAATCGGTGACCGGCGCTACGCTGTTTTGCGCGCAACGCAACGGCGCCCGTGCTCATCAGCGATGAACACGGGCGTGGCTCAGGCGGGCTGGTTGGAACGGGTCAGCGGCAGGTTCAGCCAGCGCCGGCCGGTGGCATTGGCGACGGCGTTGCCAAGGGCGGCGGCCATCGGCCCCTGGACGATTTCAGCGGCACCGAGGAAGGGTTCTCCCGGCTGGTCGAGCAAGTGCACGTCGACTTTTTTCGGCAGTTGCGTGAAACGCAGAATCGGATAACCGCTCCAGTCGTAGCTGCGAATGCCCCCGGCGTCGTAGGCGACTTTTTCGTACAGGGTCCAGCTCGCGGATTGCACGATGCCGCCCTCGACCTGATTGCGCAGGCCGTCGGGGCTGACGATCTGGCCGACATCCACCGCCGTCACCACGTGATCGATGCGGATCTCGCCGGTCTGCGGATGCACGCGGAGTTTCACCGCGATGGCGCAGTAACCCATGATGTTTTTGTAGCGAGCAAAGGCGAAACCGATACCGGCGCCGGGCTCGTTGCTTTTTTGCGGCCAACCGATCTCATCACGCACACGCTCTACGACCGCGCGAGCACGCGGGTCGCTGAGATGGTCCAGACGCAAGGCGACCGCGTCGATGCCGGCCCTGATCGCCAGTTCGTCGATGCTCGCCTCGATGGCGAAGATGTTGATGTGCGCGCCCAGCGATCGCATGGCCGAGGTGCGAAAGGGCATTTCGGTGACGAAGGTCATATTTATGCGCGTCGAGTTGAGGTCGTACAGCGGCACGGCGTTGCGATCACCATCGCCTTCGGGCTGGGCGATCGGCACGGAGGGCGCCGAGGCAAAGGGCCGCGCGAGCAGGCGTGCCGGCAACAGCCGCCCAGCGTTGACGATGCGTTCGTTGTGCGGAGTGGTCCAGAGTTCGTAGGCCCAGTCCTGCAGTCGACCGTGGCTGAGGCCGGCGTCGACTTCGGTGACCATCGCCGAGCTATACGGCTCCCAAAGATTTTCCTGTTCGCGCATCCATTGCACGCGCACCGGCGTACCGGGCACGCGCAGGGCAATCAATGCTGCATCGGCGGCGGCATCATCGGCGCCGTTATGCCCGTAGCACCCTGAGCCTTCGGTATGAATACAGCGCACCCGCTCAGGTGGCAGGCCGAGCATCTCGGCAATGCCGGCGCGCAGCGGGTAAACGCCTTGGGTGTGGGTCCAGACGGTGAGCGTGCCGTCCTTGAACCAGGCCACCGCGCAAGACGGGCCGATCGAGCCGTGCATCAGATATTGCTTGGTGACCCGCGCCTGAAAACGCGTATCGGCCGCGCCACTCGGCGTGCCGTTGTGGCTGATCGGATAGCGCCGTGAGGGCAGGCGTTTGAGCAGACCATGAATCTCGGCCGCCTCGGGAATCGCTTCGCCCTCGCTCCATTGCGCCACCTCGTTGGCACTGCGCATGGCTTTGATCGCTTGCCACTCATCCCGGGCGACCACCGCCAGATAGTTGCCGTCGCGGATCACCTTGACCACCCCAGCCAGCGCTTCGATGGACGCCGCATCGAATGCTTGCAGCGTGCAGCCGGGACGAGGCGGGCGGATCACCCGCGCATGCAGCATGCCCGGCAGGCGCATGTCCTGGACGAATGCTGCGCCACCGCTGACCTTCGCCGGGATGTCGAGGCGCGGCAACGAATGGCCGATCAGTTTGAAATCAGCGGCGGCCATCGCCGGTGACTGCGCCTTGGCGTATTGATGCACATCGACATGTTTGACCGCCTCGGCGTAACTCATCCGCTGACCGACCGGGCCTTCGATCACCCCGTTGTGGGTGCTGAGGAGCGCCGCATCAAGCTGCCAACTGCGCGCGGCGGCTTCAACGAGCATTTCGCGTACCTGCGCGGCGGCGTTATACAACGCGGTGCCGCTGTCGAAAATGCTGTGGCTGCCGGCGGTGTAGCCTTCGTTGGGTGTCAGCGCGGTGTCGGCGGTGAGCAGGTTGATGGAGGTGGCCGGCACCTGCAAACGCTCGGCGGCGATTTGCAGCAACGCGGTTTTCACCCCGGTACCCAGTTCGACCTTGCCGGTGTAAACGGTAATGCCATCGGCGCCGATGCGGATCCAGGCGTCGAGAAACGGGTTGGTGCGCAGGCTTCCGGGGAGGTCGGGCGCGAGAACCACGGTGCCGAGCGTATCGACTTCGGTATCCGCCAACACACGTCGCGCCACCGGCAGTAGGGTGAATGCCACCAGCAACGCGCCACCGCGCAAGAACGCGCGTCGGCTCGGGTTCAATTCATTCGACTCACTCATGTCAGGCTCCCGTTGTGCCCGGCCACCTGTTTGATCGCCTCGATGATCCGCAAATGCGTACCGCAGCGGCACAGGTTGCCGGCCATGTGCTCGCGAATGGTCGCCTCATCCGGGTGGCGATTACGCTCAAGCAACGCTTGCGCGCGCATTAGCATGCCGGCAATGCAGTAG
This sequence comes from Pseudomonas sp. GM24, assembly GCF_000282235.1. NCBI lineage: Bacteria > Pseudomonadati > Pseudomonadota > Gammaproteobacteria > Pseudomonadales > Pseudomonadaceae > Pseudomonas > Pseudomonas sp. GM24. The sequence goes on from NZ_AKJR01000196.1 coordinate 65,220, forward strand.
CCGCATTGCGCGGCCTGTTTCTCGATGAACGCGGCTTGCAGAGGGCCGGGTTTTTCCGCGCTGCCGAGGCTTTCCACGGTGCGGATTTTTTTGTCTTCGAGGCCGGCGCAAGGTGTCAGGCAGGCGAACACCGGTTGATCATCGACGATCACCGTGCAGGCACCGCATTGGCCAAGACCGCAGCCGTATTTGGCGCCGTTGAGGTTCAAGTGATTGCGCAGCGCATACAGCAGCGGCATGTCCGGCTCCAGCTCAAGCGGTTGTGCGGCTCCGTTGACGTTGAGGGTGATCTGGCTCATTTCGTCTCCTGACGTAACGCTTCAATAGTGGAAGAGAGGTCCGCCCACGGCTGATTGGGGCTGGCTTGCTGACGCAGATACGCGGCCAGTGCGCCGAGTTGCGCGTTGTCGAGGCTGGCGGCGAATGCAGGCATCAGCGGGCCGGGCGATCCGGGTGTGGCGGGCAAGCCTTCAAGCACGGTTTTGAGGAAGTTGCGCGAACTGGCCGCTTGCAGCGCCGAGGTGTTTTGCAACCCCGGGCGACCATCGATGCTGCGCATCGGTGCCGCCGGGCCATGGCAGCCGGCGCAGGCGCTGCTGAAGAGCAGGGCGCCGGTCGAGTGGTCTTCCGCTTCACTGGCAGGCGTCTTCGGCGTCGTCCCTGTCAGCGAACGCGGGTTTTCCAGACTGAGCAGGTATTCGGCAATCGCCTCGGCTTCACTGGCGGGCAAGCGGGCCAGACTCAAGCTGACCGGACGCATCGGCCCGGCGGGTGTGCCGTGGCCATCGACGATCTCGGCGCGCAGATAGCCCACCAGTTGCTCACGACGCCACGGGTTGCCGCGCTGGCCCATGCCGACCAGCGCGGGCGCTTGCCAGCCATCGACGATGCCGCCCTGCAAATACTCCGAGGATTTTTCCGCGCCGATCAGGTTCAGCGGCGAATGGCAGCCGGCGCAATGGCCCGGGCCGTCGACCAGATAACGCCCGCGATTCCATGCCTCGGTACGTCCCGCCAGCGGCGTCAGTGGCTCACCGTGCAGGAACAGCAGGTTCCAGAACGACACCAGCGGGCGAATGTTCATCGGAAAATTCATCTGGTTCTGCTCGGCCGGCGCGTGCACGGCGGGGCCGCTCATCAAGTAGGCATAAGCGTCGGCGATATCTGCTGCGCTCATGCGCCGGTAGTGCACGTAGGGGAACGCCGGATAAAGGAAGTGACCATCGCGAGCAATGCCCTGACGCATCGCCCGCTCGAAGGCCGGCAGTGACCATTGGCCGATACCGGTCTCAGCGTCCGGGGTGATGTTGGTGCTGTACAGCGTGCCGAACGGCGTTACCAGCGGCAGTCCGCCGGCCAGATATTCACCACCGGGGCGGGTATGGCAGACCGCACAATCGCCAGCCTCGACCACCCGTGCCCCGCGTTGCAACTGCGCAGTTTCGAACAGCGTCGGGCGCTCGATGGGCGCAATCGCCGGGCGCCACATCAGCCAAACGGCGCCGATCAGGCCGAGCACGGCGACGACTGCAACGCTGATCCATAGCGTTCTGGACTTCAGAAATGAGCTGTTCATGGCACAGGAAAAAACGCGGCAGGCAATGGCAGAACGGAGGGGATACGGGTCATGACAACGCTCCTTGTAACAGCCGGGGAAGGGCACCGCTGGGGATGACGACGCCAGGGGCCAAAGCGTAGAGAAACCGTCTGCGCGGGAGAATCCGCGGCGCACGCAACAGCGCGTTGCGCGAGAAGCAACACCTGCGCCGTTGCGCCGGACGCATCAGTGCATTGCCCGCCGCGTGGATTCTGCGCATCGCCACAGGGCCGTAGCCTTGGCAGCACTTTCCTGAACTCAATGAGGTGTCATCATGCTCACGGGCAATCCAGCCGTTGCGGCCAGCGCCGAACAGCCAACTTCACTGTCCGGCCTGATGGTCGCGTTCCTGGCATTCTGCTGTGGCGCGGTCGTGGCCAATCTTTATTACGCACAGCCAATCGTCGAACTGATTGCACCGCAGATCGGTCTGTCCAGCGCCAATGCCAGCCTGATCGTTTCGCTCACGCAGTTTGGTTACGCGCTGGGCCTGTTACTGCTGGTGCCACTGGCCGACCTGATGGAAAACCGCCGGCTGGTGGTTGGTTTCACCCTGGCGGCGAGCGTCACGCTGTTGTGCGCCGGACTGACCCATTCGCCGTCACTGTTCCTGGTGTTGTCTTTGCTGATCGGTCTGACCTCGGTGGCCGTGCAGATCCTTGTGCCGCTGGCGGCACACCTGGCGCCCGAAGCCAGCCGTGGCCGCGTCGTCGGCAATATCATGAGCGGCCTGCTGCTGGGCATTCTGTTGTCACGGCCACTGTCGAGCCTGCTGGTTGAAGTGTTCGGCTGGCGCGGGGTGTTTTACAGCGCGGCGGCTTTGATGGCGGTCATTGCTCTTATTACCGCTGTGGCACTGCCGCGTCGGCTACCGACGCATAAAGCCACGTATGCCGCGCTGATCGGTTCGGTGTTTGCCTTGGCCCGGCGCTATCCACTGTTGCGTCAGCGCTCGCTGTATCAGGGTTTGCTGTTTGCCAGTTTCAGTCTGTTCTGGACCCTCGCCCCGATTGAACTGATGCGTCACCACGGCTTTACTCAGACGCAAGTCGCGATTTTTGCACTGGTCGGTGCGGTGGGTGCCATTGCGGCGCCGATTGCCGGGCGTCTGGCCGATGCCGGGCATGGTCGGCGCGGTACGCTGGTCGCGTTGCTGTTGGCGCCGGTTTCGCTGCTGATCGCCGCACTCCCGGGCAGCGGCTATGTCTGGCTGGTGGTGTGCGCGGTGCTGCTGGATTTCGCTGTGCAATTGAACATGGTACTCGGCCAGCGTGAGGTGTACGCCCTCGATCCCCACAGCCGTGCGCGCCTGAACGCCGTGTACATGACCAGCATTTTCGTCGGCGGCGCCGTGGGCTCGCTGGTCGCGAGTCCGCTTTACGAGCATTTCGGCTGGAACCTGTCCGCCGTCGCGGTGGCGCTGCTGCCAGCGCTGGCGCTCGGGCTGTTCCTGAGCCGCAAGGCCGATGACTGAACAGCCGGCAAGTGTGTTCAAGCACGGCGGTACAAGACGTCGGGGGAACAGTGATGCACAATCATCCGCGTTCCCTATCGACCGGACCCCGCTTATGGACAAGTTGCTAGCACTGAAGATGTTTGTGGAAACCGTGCGCTGCGGGGGCTATTCCTCGGCAGCGCGCAAACTCGGGATATCCACGTCGTCAGTGACACGGCAAGTGGCCGGGCTGGAGCACGAGTTGGGCGCGAGCCTGCTCAATCGCACCACGCGCAACACCAGCGTGACCGTTGCCGGCCAGACCTATTTCGAAAAAGCCGTGGCGATTCTCGACGCGATCGACGAAGCCGATGCCGTCGTCGCCGATCGTGGCGCCGAAGCGCAGGGCCGTCTGCGCATCAGCGTGCCGGTGGAGTTCGGGCGACGCCTGATTGCTCCGCATTTGAGTCGTTTGCTGGAGCGGCATCCGGGTCTGGAGATCAGTCTGTCGCTGAGCGATCAGGTCAGCGACCTGCTCAGCGAGCAGATCGATGTTTCGGTGCGGCTCGGATCGTCGGTGGTCAGTGAAGACATCGTCAGCAAACGCGTGGGGCATTTCGAGCGCTGGGTGGTGGCCAGTCCGGCGTATCTGGCGCGTAGCGCGGCGCTCAGTCATCCACGGGATTTGCTAGAGCACCAATGCCTGCGTTTCGATTACGGCGGCACCCACCAGCACTGGACCTTTCAGAATGAAGACGCGCCCATTCAGCTCAATGTCCACGGGCGCCTGCAAAGCAACAACGCCGACATCCTGCGTGAAGCTGCCATCGGTGGCGGCGGGGTGACGCTGCTGGCTGACTGGCTGGTACGCGACGACGTAGCAGCCGGTCGGCTGACCCGCTTGCTTGAGCAGTACGAGGTCAATCCCGGCAGTGCCAGCACCTGCATCAACGCGTTGTATTTACCCAATCACCGTGGCTCCAGCCGGATCAATGTGTTTATCGATTTCCTGATGGAAATTCTCGGCCCGGCGCCCGCGACCACGCCCGCAGCTTAATTCCTGCGGCTCAACGGCGCCCGGTTCGCGTACTCACGTCCACCCAAACCGCCAACACCAGAATGCTGCCCTTGACGATCATCTGCCAGTAACTGTCGACATCGAGCATGGACATGCCGTTGTCCAGACTGGTGATAACCAGCGCACCGAGGAGGGCGCCGTACACCGTGCCGGAACCGCCGCGCATGGAAGTACCGCCGATAAAGCACGCGGCGATGGCGTCGAGTTCGCCCATGCTGCCGGCCGAAGGCGAACCGGCGGCGAGGCGCGCGGTATTGACCACACCGGCGAGGGCGCACATCACGCCCATGATCCCGAAGATCCACAGTTTCACCGCCTGCACATTGATCCCGGACAGACGCGTCGCTTCCATATTGCTGCCTACGGCATACACGCGCCGGCCGAACACGGTCTGACTGGTCACGTAGCTGAACACGCCCAGCAAAATCAGCAGCAACAAGACCGGCACTGGAATGCCGTCATAGCTGTTCAGCGTCTGCACGAAGCCGGCGAGCACAGCGCCGATCACCAACACGCGGATGACGTCACGCACCAAAGAATGCGCCGCGAGACCGTGCAGGGCGCGATTGCGTCGTTGTTTCCAGGTGAGGAATACGGTCAGCGCGAACAACAGAATGCCCAGACCGGTGCCAATCGCATGGGGCAGGTAACCCTGGCCAATGTAGACCAGCTCCGGCGATACCGGCGCGATGGTCGTGCCGCCGGTAATCCCGAGCAGAATCCCGCGAAAAGCCAGCATGCCGCCCAGGCCGACGATGAACGAGGGGATGCGCAGGTAAGCCGTCATGTAGCCGTTGGCGAGGCCGATCATCAGCCCGCAGAGGGCGACCAGACTCAGGTTCGCCAGCAGCGGAATGTGATAGACCACATCAAGAATCGCCGCGAGGCCACCGAGCAGACCGAGTAATGAACCCACCGACAAATCGATCTCGCCGCTGATGATCACCAACACCATGCCGCAGGCGAGAATCCCGGTAATCGACATCTGCCGCAGCAGATTGGACAGGTTGCGCGGGGTGAGGAATCCGCCCTCGGTCTGCCAGCTGAAGAACAGCCAGATCAGCACCACGGCAAACACCAGCGCGAGCATTTTGTAGCGGGTGAACAGTTGTTTGACCTGATTCATTTACGCGGATTTCCGATCATTATTGTTATGACTGCCAGGCTGACTGAGGGCGGCGGCGAGCACCTGCTCCTGCGTCAATTCATGGTTGACGAAGTCGCCACGCAACTGGCCTTCGCCGATCACCAGCACACGGTCGGAAACGCCGAGCACTTCGGCCAGTTCCGACGAGACCATGATGATCGACACGCCGGCGGCGGCCAGCGCGCCCATCAACTTGTAGATTTCGTATTTGGCGCCGACGTCCACGCCTCGGGTCGGCTCGTCGAGAATCAACACCCGGGGTTTGGCCAGCAGCATCTTCGCCAGCACGGCTTTTTGTTGATTGCCACCCGACAGGCTGGTGATCGGCAAGAACGGGCTGGCGGTCTTGAGGTGCAGGCGCGAGATTTCCCGATCGATGCTGCCCAGTTCGGCTTCGGCATCGATGCGGGTCAGTTTCGAGTAGTTGTCCAGCACGGCGAGGGTGATGTTCTGGCCGACGCCCAGATCCGGAATGATGCCCTGGCGCTTGCGGTCTTCCGGCACCAGGCACAGGCCGGCGCGGATAGACTTGAGCGGCGTGCGCGTGTCGATGGCTTGCCCGTCGAGCCAGACTTCGCCCTCATAGCGGCCGGGGTAAGCGCCGAACAGCGCGGTCACCAGTTCGGTCCGGCCGGCACCGACCAGCCCAGCGATGCCGAGGATCTCGCCGCGCTTGAGGACGAAGGAAATATCGTCGACCCGTTTGCGCTTGGGGTTGTCGACGTCGTAGCAGGTGATGTGCCGGGCCTCGAAAATCACCTCGCCGATGTCGTGCGGCTCACTGGGGTAGAGGTTGCTCATTTCGCGGCCGACCATCTGCGTGATGATCTGCGCAATGTCCATGTCGGCCATGGCGGTGGTAGCGATGTGTTTGCCGTCGCGGATCACCGAAATGGTGTCGCACACAGCGGCCACTTCATCGAGCTTGTGCGAGATGTAGACGCAGGCAACGCCTTTGGCTTTGAGATCGCGGATGATGTCCAGCAGCACCTCGATTTCCGAACGGCTCAAGGCTGATGAAGGCTCGTCGAGGATCAGCAGGCGGGCCTTTTTATTGAGGGCTTTGGCGATTTCCACCAGTTGCTGATAGCCGCCGCCGTACTGCGACACCGGCAGCGCTACGTTCATGTCGGGGACTTTCAATTCGCGCATCAGCGCTTCGGCGCGGTGGATCATCGCCGGGTAATTCATGCGTCCGCCGGGCAGCGTCAGTTCATGGCCCATGAAAATGTTTTCGGCCACCGACAGGTCGGGCACCAGCGTCAGCTCCTGGTGAATGATGACGATACCGGCGGCTTCCGTTTCACTGATCGATTGCGCCCTGAGCGGTTGCCCGTCCCAGAGGATTTCACCGTCCCAGGTGCCGTGCGGGTAGACCGCCGAAAGGATTTTCATCAGCGTGGATTTGCCGGCGCCATTCTCGCCGCACAGGCCAACGCACTCGCCGGGCCTGACCTTGATGTCGATGCCGTTGAGGGCTTTGACACCGCCGAAGGTTTTGACGATGCCGTTCATTTGCAGCAGATAGTCGGACATGGACAGGGCTCGTATATCAAAGACTCACACACCACGAAACCTGTGGGAGTGAGCTTGCTCGCGAAAGCGTCGGTTCAGACAATGCTTCGTTGACTGACACAACGCCTTCGCGAGCAGGCTCGCTC